>JASJAN010000056.1 GCA_030066985.1 Desulfobacterales bacterium | reverse complement strand
TTCATGGCGGCTTTGCCATTTCCGGCTGGTGCGGTTCCGCTGAGTGCGAGTTAAAAATTAAAGAGGATCTCGCGGTCACCATTCGATGTATCCCATTTGACAGCGATGCGGGCAAAGGCCGCTGTATTTGCTGCGGCAAAAAGAGCGAGAGCCAGGTGGTATTTGCAAAAGCGTATTAGAGTATCTTCGACAAGGAATAAAGAAGACTGACCGGTCATGACATTTTCTTTCAGGCGCTATGAATGGCCAGGTGCCTGTGGTCTGATATTTGGGATTCGATGCACTGTGTTGCTGGACGAAAAGGTTTCATTTCCATTCATCCCAAATATCAGATCACTGTTTACTGCCGAGGTCAATTATTCGCATAGCGCCTTACAGAAAAAATCATGACCTTATTTGACTTTGAGCTGCAAGCGATATTGAGGAAATAGGGTTTTTGGTTTAAACTGTTATGGCAACCTAAATATCAAACCAAAGAAGCGATTCTGAGAAGATAATACACAGTTTTTGGTTGATTCAATGTAACAAGAATATTTGCATAATCGAAAACCCCTAATGAATTACGAACGACCGACCTTGATTCGGATAAATGATATAGTAGAGAAAGTGTCCGGTTATGTGCCGGATGCCGATGTAGATCTCATCGAACGCGCCTATATATATTCGGCCCAGGTTCATGAAGGTCAGACAAGACTTTCCGGAGAGCCCTATTTGTCTCACCCCCTTGAAGTGGCCGGCATCCTTGCGGACATGAAATTAGATCCCGAAAGTGTTGCTGCCGGTATCTTGCATGACGTGATTGAAGACACCCCTGCTACCCCTGAGGAGATCAAAGAAATATTTGGCCCGGAAGTCCTGCATATCGTCTCCGGTGTCTCCAAACTCAGCAGTCTGTCTTTTGGCAGCTCCGAGGCCCGTCAGGCTGAAAGCATCCGCAAAATGTTTTTGGCAATGGCCGACGATATCCGGGTTATACTCATCAAATTGGCTGACCGCTTGCACAACATGCGCACGCTGCAATATCACAGCCCCGAAAAAAGAAAAGAAATTGCCCAGGAGACGATTGATATTTATGCCCCTATTGCATCCAGGCTGGGGATATACCGGTTTAAAAATGAACTTGAAGAAACCTCTTTCATGTATACCCATCCGGAGGAATACAACCGCATCGACAAGCTTTTGATCAAGTCCAGGACCGATCGCGAAAAATACATTCAGAAAGTCAAAAATGATTTGAAAGAAGCAATGGACAGCACCAATCTAAAATGCGAGGTCTTGGGTCGTATTAAAAATAACTACAGCATCTACAATAAAATGATTTCCCAGAACCTGCCCTTTGAGGAAATCTATGACATCATTGCTTTCCGCATCATTTTAGATAGCGTGCCGCAGTGTTACGAGGCGCTGGGGCTCATCCATTCTTTGTGGAAGCCGATTGACCATAAGTTTAAAGACTACATCGGCCGCCCCAAGACCAATATGTATCAGTCGCTGCACACAACCGTTATCGGGCCGGTTGGCGAGCGCATCGAGATCCAGATCCGCACCTGGGAGATGGACAGAGTAGCCGAATCCGGTATCGCCGCTCACTGGGGCTACAAAGAGGGCAAGCGCCTTGATGAAAATGTCAGCCGCAAATTTGCCTGGATTCAGGATCTGATAGAAAACCAGGAGAATTTTCTGGATCCGGGGGAGTTTATGGAAAATGTGCGTATCGATCTCTTCCCGGATGAAGTCTATGTTTTCACTCCACGCGGCGAGGTCAAAACGCTGCCGCGTGGTGCCACACCAGTTGATTTTGCCTATATGATTCACACAGAAGTCGGCAACCAGTGCACGGGGGCTAAAGTGAACGGGCGTATGGTACCGCTGCCCTATGAGCTAAAAACCGGTGATATTGTTGAAATTGTTACCTCCAAGAGTCATCACCCGAGTAAAGATTGGCTCAACTTTGTCAAAACGGTCAAGGCGCGTTCCAAGATCAGACACTGGATCAAGGTCCAGGAAACGCAGCGTAGCCTCAGTCTGGGTCGGGAGATGTGTGAAAAAGCATTTCGCAAAGAACGGCTGAGCTTTAATAACCTGGTCAAATCGGAAAAGATGCCGGCGGTTGTTGAACAATTCGGCTTTAAGACAGTTGACGACCTGATTGCCAACGTGGGGTATGGGAAGATTACACCCCGACAGGTGCTGCGCAAGTTTGCACCCAAAACCCAGGAAACGGGAGTCGACGAATCGATTTTTAACAAATTAATGGGGCGGGTCAGAAAGAAGAAACCCAAAGCCGGGATCTTGGTTAACGGGGTGGATGATATCTTGATTAAATTTGGCAAATGCTGCCAGCCAGTTCCCGGGGACCCTATTTTGGGATACATTACCCAGGGATACGGCGTCACCGTCCATCGCACCAACTGCGTAAACGCCTTAAGAATGAATCCGGAACGTCAGATCGAGGTATCCTGGAACCAGGACGCCAACGACACCTATCCGGTGAAGATCAGAATTATATCGCACGACCGAATGGGTTTACTTGCCGATTTGGTAAGCAATATCAGCAAGTTGGGCGCCAACATCTTGAGTGCCAAAACCGAAACGCGCGAGAACAAAATGGTTGACAGTTTTTTTACAATCGGGGTTGAGGATACGTCCCATTTGGATAGGATCTTGGCTGCCGTTAAAAAGGTAAAACACGTGCAGGAGGTAAAGCGGGTCGGTTAAGGTGCTTTGACAACATTTCCGGATTTGATGCAGCTGGTGCAGACCATCATTTTTTTAACCCGTCCGCCGGACATGGCGCGCACTCTTTGCAAATTGGGGTTGAAACGACGCTTGGTCACATTATGGGCATGGCTGACGTTATTTCCCACCATTGGTTTTTTACCGCAAATTTCACATATTTTCGACATTACCCGCTCTCCTTATCAATTCAAATAAGTCTTTTTTTAACAAAACATGGCTAAGTACACCATATCGAACCCTGTGTAAAGCTTTTTTTAATCAAACAGGTTTTTTAACCCGCTTTGTGCCTGAGGCTGCCATCCATGGCTTTGATGACATTTTGGCAGGCGGGTCTGATAGGTGTTTGCTGCAAGCTATTCATCCGCTTCTTCTGCGATGGAAGCTTCACACTTGGCAATATATTCAAGCGCTTTCTGGTGGTAACCCACATCCGGATAATCGGAAATGATGGACATAAAGCGGTTTAAGGCGGCTTTGTAATGCTTGGTCCGGTAGTAAAAAACACCGACGACATAAGCGTGTCCGGCCAGACTCTTTTGGCATTTGTCGATGTGCTCGGCGGCTCTGACCGCATACTGGTCCTTGGGAAATTGTTCCATCAAGCGCAGGAACGATTCCAGGGCTTTTTGTGCGGACGTCTGGTCTCGATCCGGTGTGTCAATTTGGTCATAATAGCATCTGCCAATCTGGTAGATGACATATGGGATCGCCTCATTGCGCGGATGAAGCTGCTCAAAGTTTTCATAGGCGAAAATGGCTTCTTCATACTCTTGGCGTTTGTAATGGGAATCGGCGATTTTCAATTCAGCCAGGATGGCATATTTTGAAAATGGATAATAATCTTTAAGCTTTTGAAATTTTTCAATCGCCTTATCGTATCGACCATTTTCATAGGCATCCATTCCATCCCAGGCCAGCTCCTGGGCTGAGCCGCCATCGTCGATGCCAAAAAGCTCGTCTATCTGCTTTTCAATGGTTGAACAACCGGTAGCAACCAGAAGTAGGACCAAACATATGAAAAATGTGGGCCGCATGCGTTTTTAGCCTCTGTTAAAATGCCTTACACACGGGGGTATCTATGTAATCTTGTTTAAAGCGTCTTCCAGTTTTGATTTAGCGACCATACCGGTGATCTGTTCCACGACATCACCGTCTTTAAAAAAGATAAGCGTCGGAATTGCTTTGATACCATATTTGCTCGGGGTGACCGGGCTGTTGTCGACATTGCATTTGGCAAATTTTACTTTATCGCCGAATGTGCCGGCCAAATCTTCCACCATCGGGGCAATGGCCTTGCAGGGTCCGCACCAGGGTGCCCAAAAATCAACCACAACCGGCTTGTCTGCCTGCAAAACCTCTGTTTCAAAATTCCCATCATCAATTTCCATGATACCTTCTGCCATTATGATTCATCCTTTCCTTTGCAAATAAAATATGGGTCCATAATAGTAATGTGCGGTTATATTGTCAACCTCGGTTCCCGGGCTGCGATCAGCGGTGCAGGGCAGGGCGCATCCAAAACGACCAGCTGCACTTTTGTGCCCTTTAGGCGCAAAAAATCGGGAGACACGGTTATAATGAAAGTTGAAATCGGTGTCAATGCATAAACATCGAAATACCCAACCATTTGCGGCACCTTTTACAATGGATCCGCCGGGTCTATTGACAGCTTACCGCCTGCTTGAGATGCTAACTTAAACATTGATTTGGCGACTGGATTTTGGCAGTTTAAATCTCGGGAATTTGAAATACAAATTTGACCGGATGGCAACCAAAACCACACTGAACCGGAAAGGCGATAACCATGGCAAAGAAGATACGCTTTGGCGTCCTAATCTCAGGGGGCGGGTCAAATCTGCAGGCAATTATGGATTGCTGTGAAAAGGGTAAGATTAATGGGGAATTGGCATTTGTCGGGTCTGACAATCCCCGGTCCCATGGTCTGGAAAGGGCCACAGCAGCCAATATTCCTGTCTTTGTTGTCGATTATACCGCCATCATTCAACAATTTAAAGCCGATCCGGCCAGCCTGCGCCTGCCGCCTGACTTTGACTATGATGATATTCTTGCAAAGCAAACCCTGCTTCAGGGGCGGGCGGACGGCGACAAGGTGCGGTCTTTCTTGTACACACGGGCAATCGCCGAGGCCAAGCTGCTTGCCGAAATGGCCAATTATTCCTATGATTTGCTGGTTTTAGCAGGCTTTATGAGAACCTTGACCCCTTATTTCATTGATCGGGTCAATTTGGACAGTTGTCACCCGCGGATTATGAACATCCATCCGGCCCTGCTTCCGGCATTTGCCGGCACAGATGGCTATGGCGACACCTTTCGATACGGCTGTAAAATTGCCGGGTGCACGGTCCATTTTATCGATTACGGCGAGGATACCGGACCGATCATCGGACAGCGGGCATTTGCGATTGCTCCCCAAGACACTTTAGAAGCCATCCGCAAAAAAGGTCTGAATCAGGAATGGCAGCTTTATCCGGAATGCATCCAATTATTTGCCGAGGGGCGCATAAGAACGGTCAAAAAGACCTTTACGCTCCCTAATGGAAAAGAGCTTCAACGTACAATCGTTGAGATCCTACCAGAGTCATCATAGTCTAATTATTTTAAAAAGGTTTCAGGTGTCAGGTTTCAGGTGTCAGCAAAAAAGATGGTGTAAGTGTTCAGGTGTCAGTCTTTGGCCCGAAGGGCCTACCTTTTGCTTCGAAGCCTATGTGCAGAAAATGTTCCTGAGAAATTACAGGCGATGGTGTGACTATCAACAACCTGACCCCTGACACCTGAAACAAAAATTGTTGCGGATGATTAGCTTAATTTACACTAACTGATTGTAAAAACTGCTAATAGATAGATCAAAGGTAAGAGCGGGCGCCCACATAGCGGGTTCTGAAGTATTTGCTGGAAAGGGAAGACGTTTTGATGCGACTGCCGCGGCGCGGCGCATGCAAAAACTTGTCTGCGCCCGTGTAGATACCGACATGGGATACCCTTCGGCCTCCGGTAGTTGCAAAAAACACCAGATCTCCCTTTTGCAGTTGGCGACGGCCAATTTTTTTCCCGACCTTCCATTGTTGCCTGGATGAGCGTGGCAGGTCCAAACCGTTCAGGCGATAAACCACCATCGTAAAACCGCTGCAATCAAAACCGGTCCGAGGGGACTCGCCGCCCCATCGATAGGGTACCCCGACATAGCGTCGCGCGGTTTTCACTATTTCCTCCCTAAATTGCCGACTTCCTTTGCGCTCAACGCCTGCAGCGGCAAAACTATCTGGTTTGACAATATAAAACGCTTCAATGATACCGCGGCGCTGCATGTTTTCAGCCCTGTTGCGGGCAGCCGCTTTGGTTCTGAAATTGTCGAAGCGAACTTTATACAGCCCTGAAGGGGCAAGATAATGATAGGCATCAAGGCCCTGCCGCTTTAGTGTGGCTGTCAGGCGCACAGCATTGTCCATGTTTGCAAAAGCCCCGACCTGGATGGTGTAGCCCATCCGCTGCAGGACGATCTCTTTTGAGATGACAGGGTCTTGGGGCTCAACGGTTCGTCCGCCGCAGCCGGCCATCAGCAGCAGGCATCCTATGATGACGAAAGCAACGCAGCCTTTGGTTGCTAATGTTGTATTTGGTAACCTTTGGTGGTCCATCAATAAGGAAAATAGGTTTCAGGTGTCAGGGAATATAAGACTGAAATCGGAAAATAACAAAAAATTCGACCGCAATTGTTTCTGAGAAACAAAGACTCAAATTTAGCCTCCGGAGGGCTGGCACCTGACACCTGAATCCGCCTGCGGCGGAACACCTGAAACCTCGTTTATGGTGACGCCCCTATCAACACCTTGACGATAACGGGAAAGGCGATAAAGGTGCCCAGAGAGCTTCCTAGATTGGTAAAGACCACCACCAGCAGAATACGGGTCACATTGTTTTTCCAGAACCCACGAACCGACAGAATATCTTCAGGCAGTGCTTCCAGGTCCTTCACTTTGGGTTTGCGCGAAAATGCCTCCACTAGACCCGATACCCATCCGGCAGCGATCATGGGGTTAAGTGAGGTCAATGGAGCGGCCAGAATGGAAGACAAAACAGTGGCTGGATGTGCCAGAGCAATGATGGCGCCGACGCCGGCCAAAATTCCGTTGGCCAAAATCCACCAGACAATCATATCAGTGCCCGCTTTTTTGCCGCCGAAAAAAAATCCAGCCAAAAACAGCCCGATAATAACAGCCGGAAACAGCCATTTGAAAACCCCGACGGTTCTGCTCTTGGGGGGCAGCTGCTCCAGGGCACCAAGATCAATGTTACGATCCCAGTTCCTTTGTATGCCGGGGACATGGCCGGCGCCCACGACAGCAACGATTTTGTTACCGGGTGCCGTGCGAATCTTTTCAGCCAGATATTGATCGCGTTCATCGATGAGAATGGTCTTTAATTCAGGCAGCGATTTGCCGACTTCAGCCAGCAGTGTTTCCAAAACATCCTGCTGCTTCATTTGTTCAATATCTTCTTCTTTGATTTCATCCAGCTGACCCATAGACAACATCAATTGAAATATCAGCTTTATTTTACTCCAGAATTTCATCACCCGCCAGGTTCTGGACAGGGTGGTTCGGATTTCACGGTCGGCAAGATGAATTTGAGCCTCCACGGAATCGGCGGTATTGATGGCCGCAATCATCTCTTCACCGGGCTTGACATCAAACTGTTTGGCGATTCGTTTTTGAAAGGAGGCCAGCAACAGGTTGGACAGGAGCAAGAAGGATTTTTTATCTTTAATGATTTTGACGATATCGGTATCCTGCCAGCGATCCTTTTGCTGAATGGCCTGGAATCTTGAGGCGCACAGCTCGACACAGACGGTGTCTGGTTTTTCCTCCTCGATTACGGACTTGACCAGGTCAGCACTTTCTTTTGAGACGTGGGCAGTCCCGATGAGGATGATATCCTTTTCTTCAAATTTCAAGTAATTTAAATTAGGGTTGTCTGACATCGCAAATTCAGTATATATTCTTTTGGAGTTATCTTAAGGCCCATTTGAAACCTTGCATATTTGCGCTGCCTTTATAGTATATTCCATCGCGCATGGCAACCGTCCAGCAGTTATGCACAAATCATATCGCTGATGTTCCGCATGGTTTTGGAAATGATGGCATGCTGATTTACAATGATATTTTTTCCTGGGAAGGATGGGGAGGTCAACTACGCCTGGCAAGCGGCGAATGCCGGCTACGCATCTTTGATTTGCGAAAGGAAAGGGTGGATGGCCCCGCCTATCTCAGACCCTTTATCGTCATCGCTTCCGATATTCCTGAAAGCCCCATGTCGGTGCGCAGCTGTACCGGCCATATCGCCACCAATGTTGCCCACCAGTTTAAGATAGAACCGGATCGGATGCTGTATATCGAATATTACCCCGAAACCGCTTATGGCGAACACAACGAGCACATCATCGCTGAAAAATATGACGTCGTTGATTTTACCTGGCATGAGGGCCGGGCCATAGAGCCCAGATGGCGAGCGCTCAAGGAGCCCATGCTGGAGATGATTAAAGAAATGATGGCCGCTTCCGATTCAGCGGAATGATTCATTGCACGGGAAAAACAGCAAAAATAACGGTGCTCCAGACCGAATGAGAGATGATGACCGGCGCCAGTTTTTTAAACCGCCAGTACATGGCACCCCAGAAAGCCCCCGCCACCGCAGCCGCGCCTATAAGCATGAAGTTGAATGACCAGATATGCACCCCGGCATATATGATGGTTGCCAGCATCCAGCCCTGCCAGTTGCCATAGCGCGCCATCAGGTTTTTCTGTAAATAGCCGCGCCAATATATTTCCTCGCTAGGACCGGTCACAAAAAAAAGCAGGAACATGATATAAACGGGCGAGGTCCCCACGCCTTTTCCGTAAATCGCGCCGATCTGTCCCTGGGCGAAAGGAAATATGGCACTTGAAATCATTTTGCCTGTCAAAAAGATAAAATACAGCAGACCAGCCGACACCAGCCCGATGACTATGGCGTTTAGGTCAAAGCGGAACTGATCGATTCGCTGGGGTTGCAGCCAAAGGGAAAGTATGGCGAGAGTGGCGGCCGAAAAGGCAATTTTTATCCAGAATATCGACCAGCTCAGGTAGAAGGTTACAAACCAGAGCACGCATGCCAGAGCAACGGTCGATGCGATCTCACTGGGACGAAACCCGCTGGGATTCAAACTATACCCTCCAGCACAAGAGAAACAACCAACAGGATGCCAAAAGCGGTATCCAGTTTGGCTGTCTGGGCATCGGCATCAGCCGGTATTTTTTGCATCATCTGGCGTATGAGTTTCAGCGCCAGCGGCAGGGAAAGCACAACGATGAGGGTCCACAGATACAGGGGGCCGGCAATCGACATGCCGATGATTCCGGCATAGGCAAACATGACCAGGGTGCTGTAAAGGCGCAACCCATTGCGCTCACCGATGATGATCGGCAAGGTGCGAATACCTTTGCTGCGGTCATGGGAAATGTCGCGGATATTATTGGCCAGCAATACCAGGGCCACCAGAATGCCGAAGGGGATGGATATGAACACTGCACTGCTGCTGAATGCCTGGCTTTGAATAAAATATGAGCCCGATACCATTAGCGGCCCCCACATTAAAAATACAGAAAGTTCACCCAGGGCGATGTATTTGTATTTAAACGGTGGTGCGGTATAGGTAATGCTCGCGAAAACGCCGATCATGCCAATTGTCAGCAGCGGCCACCCACGGCTTGCTGCCAGATACAAGCCAATGCCGGTGGCAACGGCATAGAGCACAATGGCCTCGGTCATCACTTGCTGAGACGTTAATTTGTCCTCCAGCAGGGGGTGCGGGCGGTATATTCCGGTGGAAACGCCTTTAAAGTCCACCCCGCTTTTGACATCATAATAGTCATTGATCAAATTGGTGGCGGCGTGCATGAACACACCGGCAACAAGGGTCAGCAGATAATAGGCCCATGAAAAATCACCGTCGATGGCCGCAAGGGCCGATCCGACGCTGATGGAGATGGCTGTCATTGAAAAGGACCAAGGTCGACTTGCTAGTACATAATTTCGATATAGATTCATTTTATGAGGCTTACTGTGGTTGGCTGTTGAATTCTTCTTCCACCCGTCGCGCTTCTTCGGCTGCCAGTCTGGCATCATCTACTGCTTGCCGGGCGCGCTCCTGAGCGGCTTCAGCCCGTTGGATTTCCCGTTGGATTTTTTTGCGGAATTGTTTTCGCTTTTCCTTGGTCGAGCCGAGCCGTCGAACATAGGCTTCAACTTCCTGGGTAATTTGATCAGCTTCCTCGGCAGCTACCTGGGCGGCTTGGTCTGCTTCCCTGGCGCGCTTTTTGGCTTCTGTGACACGGTTTTCTCTGGCGTCCTGCTCGCGTTCCTGATTGCGCCGCTCTTTTTGATTTTGCAGTGCCTGAATGTCTTCGGCGGTTTTTTCCTGGTACTCCAGCGTATCCTTGACTTTGGACTTGGGCGGTGGCGGGGTATCGGTGACATGCAGGTTGCCGTTTTCATCCGTCCAGGTATAGACCTGGCCGGCGATAAGGCTGGTGCTGAATAGGCCCGCCAGCAAAACGCAGATAATGGTCATTAAAAATTTCATTTACCCCTCCAGAAAAGTTGAGTATATGCTAAATTAAGCTTTGGTGTCAAAACCTATCTCAAAAATGTATCTTGAAATTAGTTAGTCGTCATAAAAATTTAGATAATAAAAAAGTAAAGATATAGCTAATTAAATTTGGTCATGTTTTTTTCTGACAGACGCTATGCAAAAAATTTACCCCCATAGTAGGTTGTGGGCTGATATTTGGGATGATCGGTACATGACCTTTGGGTTTAGCAGCAGGGTTGTTATCATGCCAAATATCAGACCACTGGCGATTAGCTTATCATAGCGTCGAGAAGAAAATATCATGACCGTATGATCATTTCTTAATTGCAAAAGGAGGTGTATCATGGCGCTTGTCCTTACCAGTTCGGCATTTGACGAAGGCCAGGCCATTCCCAACCGTTTTACCTGTGACGGGCCCGATGTTTCCCCGGACCTGGCATGGAGCGGAATCCCTGAAACGGCTGCCAGTCTGGCGCTGATATGTGATGACCCCGATGCGCCCATGGGGACGTGGGTGCACTGGGTACTGTTCAACATCCCTGCCGGCACAACCGGGCTGCCGGCCGAAATCTCATCGGATGCGACTTTAGATAGCGGTGCCCGTCACGGTATAAATGATTTTGGCAAATTGGGCTACGGGGGACCCTGTCCGCCGGGTGGCACCCACCGCTATTTTTTCAAGCTTTTTGCACTGGACACCGAGCTTGAACTGGACAGCGGCATTACCAAGGCCCAGCTGCTCGCAGCCATGGAGGGCCATATTCTGGCCGAGGGCCAGCTGATGGGCACTTACAGCCGCTGATTTCGGCTTTTTATCTCACCGCAGAGACGCAAAGGTCGCTGAGAAAAGATATTTTTCATTTGCTGTTGAGAGGACAGCAAATGAAAATCTTCAGCTCTTTTGAGGAGGAGACTCAATCTGCTGCGAATTTCAATCATTTATATGGTTGCTTTTTAGCTATTTCGCCCGCAGCGCAGAGACTGTTTTTGATTTGCCGGCCTCTCAGCGGCAAATCAAAAGAAATTTTAATCTTCGCGCTCTCTGCGCCTCTGCGGTGAACTATTTTGGTTCCAAAAATTCTGAAGGTGATCGGCCAACTGCTGAGTATCCTGCACATGAATCGGATCCCACTCTTCACGAAGCAAGGTTTTATATTGATAGTGCGCATAGCGCTGATCGATCAGCAACACCACCCCGCGATCGTTTTCTGTGCGGATGACCCGGCCGGCGGCTTGCAACACACGGTTGATGCCGGGGTAAAGATAGGCATATTCGAATCCGGCATTTAGGGTACGGGTAAAATATTCTTTGATCAATTCTCTTTCCAGGCTGATCCCCGGCAATCCAACCCCAACCACCATCGCTCCCACCAGGCGATCGCCGACCAGATCGATGCCCTCTCCGAAAATACCGCCCATTACGGCAAATCCGACGAGCGTTTGTCGGTTGTCCCGGGAAAACTGTTCTAAAAACGCCTCTCTTTCAGGCTCCGACATGTTGGGCCTTTGCAAAATGGTTTCGGTGTGCGGGTTGCGAGTTGTAAAGGCATCGAAAATCTTGCGCAGATAGACATACGAAGGACAATACAGCAGGTAATTTCCGCTCTTTTGGGCGATCAGGGTCGAGATGACCTGGTTGACCTGGTTGACCGTCTGGTCCCGCTGGCGATAGTAAGTTGAAATGTGATCAGCGATGAACAGACCCAGGTTATCACTGGGAAAGGGCGATGGCAGTATCAGGTAGGAAGCCGTCGGCTGGCAGCCTAGTATTTGTTTGAAATATTCAATGGGTGTCATGGTGGCTGAAAAAAATACAGCCGTGCGGCATCGCTCCAACGCCCTTTCGAGATGAAGCGTCGGGTCCATACAGAACAGCCTGATTTTCAGGTCTTTTCCGATTTTCTCGTAGCAGGTGGTGTAGCTTTGATCATATTGATCGACGACTCGAATGAAACCGGAAACGGCAAAATAAAGATCGAGTAAGCTTTCGCGAAAAGCGGTTTTGAAGTTTTTTGAAAGCCAGCGCTCGGTGATAAACAAAAACCCCCGCAAAAGCGGAATCAGTTCATCCGGAAGATCCTCCTCTGCGAGCGGATTGCCTGAGGCCTCACATTTTTTGCGGGCCTTTACCAGCCACGCATTGATGCGGCCCAGACTTTTATACACATGCGGCAGTTCTTTTTTGAGTTGCCGGCGAACATCTAAAACCGGTTGTTTGAAAATTTCGGCTGAAAACATTTCTCGCGAGCGATCCACCAGGTTATGAGCTTCATCGATTAAAAAGATATAGGCACCGCTATCCTCCTGGAAAAACCGCCGCAAATAGACACGTGGATCGAAACTGTAATTGTAGTCGCAGATGATGCAGTCAGCCCAGGTCGCCAGCTCCAGTGAGAACTCAAACGGGCAAACGCTGAATGCGCGTGCCGTAGCGATGATCTGCTCGCGGCTAAAGGCGTCCTGTTTAAAAATGTCTTCGACAGCCGCATTGATGCGATCGTAATGACCCCTGGCAAATTCACATTCATCCGGGTGGCAGGCACTCTGGGGGCAAAAACAAATCTTGTCTTTGGCCGTCAGGGTTAACGATTTGAGTTTGAGACCTTTGGCCCGTAATTCGGTAACGGCTTTTTCAGCCACGATTTTCCCGGTGGTGCGCGCGGTCAAATAAAAAATCTTTTGATCGTGGTTTTCAACCAGGGATTTAACGGCCGGATAGAGCACGGCGATGGTTTTGCCGATACCGGTGGCCGCCTGAACCATCAGCTGCCCGCCATTGCAAATGGTGCGATATGCCTCAACTGCCATCTGGCGCTGCCCGGGGCGATAGCTTTCGAAAGGAAACGCCAGATCCTGAATGGATTCATCCCGGCGTTCAGACCAATCGGCCAGGGTTGCGGCCCATACCAGGTAACGGGACACCAGGTCGCCAAAAAACAGCTCCAGCTCTGAAATGTCAAAGACACGCTTGATTTCACGGTGGTTGCCGGTATCGATCTGGTAATAGGTCAGCTGAACGGCCAACTCGTCCAACCCCATTTGGCGCCCATATATGTAAGCATAGGTTTTGGCCTGCCCCCAATGAACCGGATTCTCGTTTTTTGCAAAATAAGCCGGATCGCGGCTGGTGGTTTTTATTTCTTCGATGATGGCAGGCGCCGCGTCGGTAAATACGCCATCGATGCGGCCGCCGATATGGAGGCGGAAACGATCGGTTTCAACCTGGTGGCTGATCGCTACTTCGGGCTGGTAGGTGGCGGGGCGTGAGCTCTGGATTTTTTGATGGGCCCGAATGGCCTCGACCGGGCGGCTGGATCCCAGAAACTCAAAGGCCAGATCCCCGGATCGCAGCACATATTCGACCAGCTCCCGCACCGCAATTTTTAGTTCACGTCGCAATCGATGTTTAATTTAACCCTGTTGTTAAAAGATAAGCAGCACAAGCCAGTTTAAGGCTGTGTGTGGGATATTAAGGTTTTTTGGGTTTATCTGAAGATGGGTTTCAAATCAAGAAAGAATCGGTGATCGAAAGGTAATAATGAAATGCTGGAGTACTGGAAAATTTGAGCTTGAAGCAGTGGAGCGGCCTACTCCGCCGAAGTAGATTCGGCTACGAAGGCCGGATTGGGGTGCTGGAGTATTGGGTATAAAAAAGACAGTTGTCTCTTCTTATTTTACCATCACTCCATTACTCCTGCTGGGTATAAGCTTCTTTGTTCGGGAAACCACCTTTGATGAGTTGTTGGCGAATCTTATTCCTTTATGACAAGATGTACCCGTCTGTTCTTGGCGCGGGCGGCTTCGGTCCGGCCGGCATCCACCGGGCGCTCTTTGCCGAAACTGACCGGTATGAGCCTTTCCCTGGCGATGCCTTCACGGATTAAAAACGATTTTACCGCGCCGGCGCGGTGATCCCCGAAAGCGATATTGGCTTCCCGGGTACCGCGTTCATCGGTGTGCCCTTCGATGATCACGACAACATCCGGGTAGGTTTTTAAAAATTCGGCTTTGCGATATAAAATTGTGCGGGCCTGCGGCTGCAGCTGATAGCTCCCTCTTTTAAAATAGATGTCCTCAGTCTGAAACTGTCTTTTGGCCGCCAGAAAACGGCGCCGCTCGGCTTCTTTACGTTTACGTTCAGCCGCCAATTCTTTTTCACGGTCAGCGGCCGTCTGGTCTATTTGGGGGCTTGTTTCTTGTTCCGCCATCGTGGTCTTCTTGGCACAGGCGGGTATGATTGCCAGAGCCGGGATTATCAACAAAAGGATGAAGATCCTTCGCATTGTTTCGATCATCATGTCCTCCTCGCTTAATCGGGTAATTTATCTGCAGGCAGGTCGGTAAATGTTGGTTTCTAGTGCTGTTATTTGCCGCTAAATTACTTAGATTATAGTATAAAAATGAAAAAAAGTAAATTATATTCGCTGATCCGCAGGTATTACACCGCCTGATCCAGCGCCGGTCAAGGTTCGCCGCATGTGTTATTTATTTGAAAAAGGCCCTTGACAGGCGCCAATCATTTGTTATAGTTCACGCTATGAACCAAATTGCGAACAATTCTATAGCAGACCCCGCGAGCGAGATCCCCGACTACCAGTTAAAGCAATTTCAAGAGCTTATAATGAAGCTCTTCCAATGCTGTCAGGAACGATTGCAGTATCAATGCGAGCGTTTTAATCTGCCGGATGCCGAATTGAGGTGCTTAATGCTCTTCGAACAGGAGCGTTATCTGACTGCCAAAGGCATCGCTGCTAAAATGGATGTCGTCAAAAGCCGGGTATCCAAAATTGTTGATGGCCTGATTAAAAAAAAGCTCGTTCAGCGCATGAAAGACCCTGAAGATTCCCGCGTCAGTCTGTTGAGCCTTACGCCTTTAGGGCACGAAAAATTGGACCATATCAATATGTTTTTGCAGGATTTGCATCATCAGATCTTGCTTCAAATTGCCCCGGATCAACGCAAGGCGGTATTGACCAACCTTGATATTCTCAAAGCCTCGATGGAGGCGGTCAAAGAAATAATGATTTAGATTTACGGATTCAAGAGGTTTGACAGCCCGCTTGAACGAACAATTGCCCTGTTGCAACAGAATATATTTTGGGAGAAAAAGTTCATAGTATAAACTAAAGGAGGCCAATCATGGATATGCAAAATATCGAAAACCAGTTCAGCGAGTTGCAATCCCAACTGTCGGCGCTGGATAAAAGAACTCCGGAAAACAAGCTTTCGATGGTGGTGTTCAGTGGGGATCTGGACAAAGTCATCGCTGCCTTTGTTATAGCCACCGGGGCGGTTGCCATGGGAATGGATGCTGTCATGTTTTTTACGTTCTGGGGAACACCGGTTCTCAGGGATGCCAAAAAATCTGTTGGCGGCAAAGACCTTTTCGGCAAAATGTTCGGCACCATGCTGCCCAAGGGCATGGGCCAGGTCAAACTTTCGAAAATGAACATGGGCGGTATGGGGACGGCCATGATGAAAACCCTGATGAAGAAGAAAAATGTGGCCTCGTTAGAGGAATTTCTGGCCATGGCCGAAGAGCTGGGCGTACGGATTTTTATTTGTGAAATGTCAATGGATTTGATGGGTTTTAAAAGAGAAGAAATGATTGATTATGACAATTTAACCTTCTGCGGTGTTGCCAAGTTTCTGGAAGAGGCGGCTAATAGCAAAGTCCAGCTATTCATCTAGAACCTATCCCAAAAATGCATATTACGCCCAATGGCTGCGTTAAAAACCGATTCGAAATGCTCGAATACTATCGTGTATGCTCCACTTTCGAATCGTTTTTCGC
>JASJAN010000055.1 GCA_030066985.1 Desulfobacterales bacterium | reverse complement strand
CGCCTTTACTTCCAAAGAAAAACTTGAATCGGCTGTAGTGCCGGTTGATAGTCTATAAAAAATATTGGAGTACTCCAACAACTCTGTAAATATTAGCCCACTAAAAGCCTTGCGGTATTCGTTTGGTATCCGTAAAATTGCGATATTTGGGTTTATCTTAATATATCCACACTTTCCTCCAATAAACGCCAAGATGATAGTGTGATAGACGGAGCATTTCAAAACAGCTAAAAGGGCACTCATATTTTCAATTCCATTTTATTCTAATAACTTATAAATTCCTTTATCTGTAGAAATATACAAACCTTTATAACTTTACAACTATTTGTAATTATTTATTATTTTAAACATTTCTATTGACATTTAACATATCTTCTCTTATTGAACTTTTATCGTCAGGGCGGGTTTTTTTTTCAAATATTTAACGATTATTGAGTAAGCTGCACCCATTTTTCCAGAAGAGCCTTCCACAATTCAATTTGAAACCCACATACATTTGATATCAAGCTAAATTTATGCTTTCGAAGAAGGAGAAGTATCAAATGGTATCAAACATTAAACATCGTAGAAGCATACGCTTTGAGCATAAATTTGCTATTATGTTAAAGATGAGCATTCCAAGTATTCTTTATTTACCCTAATGATTAACTTTTGTGTCGATGGTTTGTATTTAGAGTCAAATGCTGCCCTAAAACAGGATACGAAAATTCAGATTCTTTCGACAATCCTCCTTTTCGTACAGGTTCAAAAATCTTAAGTTCAGACGTCAGATGATGTCAGAAATTAGCTAACTCTAATTCTGATTATACTTATGGGATAGGCGTAAGGTTCTGTTAGTAGCAAATACAGCATTCTTATCAATAACCACCAAATGTAGGAGCAATCATGGATGCAATAGCGATGACTGTAATAACTCCTTACTTGGTTATTAGCGGTCTAGTCGCGATTGCCTTAGCCTTAGTATTTTTATTGAAATGGTTGGGGAAAATCCTTGATTAATAAAAAGCCCGTAAAATGAATAAATTAGCCTTCGGCCCGAAGTGTCCATATTGTAAGGATATTAAAAAGATAAGAATCAAACGTAGATCTTGGATGAGGTTAATACCCTGGACAAGATATTATCATTGTGGTTGGTGCGGCTGCAGCTTTTTTACATTCTTAAATGGAATTGCGGTCAGATTACTATGAACAACTAACCAAAATTACGTAAGATCCAATCTTATTATGCTTTTATAAACCCCTAATCCAGATAGCTTTATCAATTCGCGACAAGCATAAACTTCTTTTTATAAAAACACCTATTTCAATGCTTGAAACTATCTCAATGATATTGATTGGATTCGCCTTAATCACAATCGCAGTAATTGTTCGAAAATTTTTCAAATGATTCAGAGTCGAATTGTCAATTCTTATAAGATTAAAAACCTTTGATACCTACAACAACACACAACTTTTGAAAGACCAAAATTCTTGTGATATTCGTATTATATTCAAAAGTTCTATAGTTGGATTTCCCTCAATAAATCAAAGGTTCACGATATTTGGCTTTTAGGCATATTTTTCACCACTTTTTCTTACCATTTGCAATTTTTCCATATTTTTGCTGCATAGCTCAGTTATTAACAAGAATCGGTTTAATACATATGTGAGGCTAAAATAAATAAGGATATAATTATGAAAAAATCAATCGGATCCAAAGCATTAATTTACCCATCTCCTGTTTGGTGTATAGGTTCCTATGATAAAGATGGAAATCCTAACGTTATGACCGCATCTTGGGGAGGCATTTGCTGTAGTAAACCGCCAGCAGTTACAATTTCGCTTCGGAAAGCTACTTATACGTACAGTAACATCATGGAAACAAAAGCGTATACTGTCAGTGTGCCATCTAAGAACTTTGCTCGGGAGGCAGACTTTTTCGGCCTAATCTCAGGAAAGAAAACCAATAAATTCAAAAAAACCGGCCTCACTCCGGCTATAGCTGATACAGTAAATGCTCCTTATGTAGACGAATTTCCGATGGTGATAGAATGTAAAGTAATTCATACTCTTGAGATTGGATTACACACCCAGTTTATTGGGGAAATATTGGATGTTAAGGTTAATGAGGCGATCCTGGGAGAAGGAGGGCTACCTGAAATGCTTAAGCTTAGCCCGATTCTTTATGCTGCTGAAAGCAGAACCTATTATGGTGTTGATGGCTCTATAGGAAAAGCCTATAGTCTGGGCAAGGCAATTAAATGATAGCTCAAATAATGGCCTAACCAGTTGCTGCTCCTAACCGGGATTCCGCTGGGCTCCATCCCGGCAGGAGAGCATTTCGCTCGATTTCAAATATCCAACGAATCAAAGGTTGCTAAGGCAAAATATTGTTGTGATATTTTAGCATATCTGTAGAATGACGATAGTTGTGTTTCTCTCAATTATCACCAACCGACTGATCATGACCATTGTCGCCAAATTTAATGGCCTTGGGGAAAAACATGACTGATGGTTTTAGTGAATTTGAATTGACTGTTTTTGAATGGATAGAAGGTGCCTATGCCAATCAGCAGTTGACAGCACAAATTGATTCAGCGAAATTTCTGAAACGGGACTGGACGAAAGTAGGCTTCCACGTTTATTTTGAAGTATCTAGAGAATTAGAGCCAATCAACCTTGACGATCTTGATAATACCTGGCCTGGCAAATGGCCTATAGATGGCCCCTTCCTTGTTTCTGAAGACATTCATGGTGGTGGCGGCACACTTCTTTGGGGTAAAGATGGTTATATAAGCTCCATTGAGATGTATGCCCATGGTGACTTTTTTAACGAAAAAGTGGAAAAGTTTGAGCTACATGATTTCGCAAGTTACCCCCATAATGAGCTCGTTAAATCTTTAAATCATAGCGGGAACAGTAAATCAGGCAAGCTTAGAGGTAAGAAATAAGAGGGATGGTCTTTTTGCGGACTTTCTTACAGTTCTAAGACCAGCAATATTTCCAACATATCAAATTTTTTGAATCTCAGAAGAACCTGCGATATTCATTTTATATTACAAGCCTAATTCAATCTACTAATTCTGTTTCTTTCCAAAATTTTATACTGGTGGGTGCAACCGCATCTCTGGCTGAATTTTAGCTAGGGCTATGAATCTCAACTCCTCATTTCTTGTGGATTTTTAATGATAACATGCAATATTCCATATGTGCTGAATGTATGCTCATTTTTATTGAACTCTCCTATCTAGCCTTATGCACTCCGATTATGTATCCTTTTATTAGTGTAAAACTTTGTAATTAAATAATAATTATATCATAAAATTTTGCGACTTTGTGCTTGACAGGGGGAAATAATCTCTGATAAAATGAATGAGTATTCATTCATTTTTTGAAAGGATTGTAAGGTGAAGGCAGCTAACGATCGGACCGAAAAAAATCATAAATATTTTCAGATTCTTGAAGCGGCTATCAGGGTATTTGCGCGTCAGGGATTTCATCAATCGACCGTTGCTCAGATTGCCAAAGAAGCCGGTGTGGCCGACGGCACCATCTACCTGTATTTTAAAAATAAAGACGATATTCTGGTCCAGTTTTTCAACTATAAAACCAAACAGGTGTTTGACTCGTTCCGCAGTGAAGTCGACCGTGCGGATTCCAGTCTGGACAAGCTGCGGTATCTGATCCGCAGACATCTGAAAGAATTTCAAAACAACCGAGACATGGCCATTGTGTATCAGGTTGAAACCCATCAAAGCAGCCGATTGGCGGAAGCCCAAATCAGAGAAATGTCGCAGATGTATCGGGACTTGATCTCGGAGATCATCGAACAGGGGCAGCAGGAGGGTGCCATTCGCAAGGATCTTTACCTCGGATTGGTCAAACGCTTTATCATCGGCGCGGTGGATGAAGTGATCAACACCTGGCTGCATGCCGAAGGGGAATATGATCTGGTGTCGATGGCCGATCCGCTGGTTGAGCTGTTTATAAGGGGGATCGAACAAGGACCCCCGGCAAGCGATAAATGAATTAAATCAAGGAGATCATATATGCCACAAACGATTGCCGATCGAAGGGACATTGATTTTGTTCTGCATGAACTGCTTGAGGTGGACGCCCTGAGCGCGCACGCGCGCTATGCAGAATTCAATAAAAAAACCATTGACTTGATCATATCTGAAGCCCGCAACCTGGCGGTCAAAGAGCTTTTGCCCATCCGGGTTGATGGTGACCGTGAGGGCGCTCGCTTTGACAATGGCCGCGTCACCGTTCCGGAGTCCTTTCACAAGGCCTGGGCGCTGTTTAAAGAAGGGGAGTGGGTGGCCCTTTCCGATGATCCCAAGTGGGGCGGTCAGGGTATGCCGGTCACCCTGTCTCTGGCGGCCAATGACCTGTTTATCGGCGCCAATTTTGCCTTTATGATGTACCCCGGTCTGACCCATGGGGCCGGCAGGCTGATACAAACATTCGGTACGGCCAAGCAAAAAAAGCTGTATTTAAAAAAGATGTTCACCGGTGAGTGGACCGGCACGATGCTGTTGACCGAACCTGAAGCCGGTACTGATGTGGGGGCGCTGACGACCACCGCAGTTAAAAACGACGATGGCACCTATTCAATTAGCGGCAATAAAATCTTTATATCCTCCGGCGAACACGATATGGCCGAAAACATCATTCATCCAGTGCTGGCCCGTATCGAAGGTGCGCCGGAGGGTACCAAAGGGATCTCCTTGTTTTTGGTCCCCAAGATCCGGGTTAACGATGACGGCAGCCTGGGCGAGCCCAATGATGTGATCTGCACCGGTATCGAGGAAAAAATGGGCATTCACGGTAATGCCACCGCTTCGCTGTCACTGGGCAGCAAGGGCAATTGTGTCGGCACGCTGCTGGGAGAGGAAAACAAAGGCATGCGGGCCATGTTTCAAATGATGAACGAGGCGCGACTGCTGGTCGGTCTGCAGGGCCTGGCCTGCGCCAGCACCGCCTACATCTATGCCGTCAACTATGCGCGCGAGCGGGTGCAGGGCCGCCATCTTTTAAATGCGCAAAACAATGGCGCTGCCCCCGTTTCCATTATCGAGCATCCGGATATTCGGAGAATGCTGCTGACCATGAAAGCCTATGTCGAAGGCATGCGCAGCCTGCTTTATTTTATTGGGCATTGTGAGGACAAATATAACATCAGTGATGATGAGACCGAAAAGGCCAAATTGCAGGGATTGATCGACCTGTTAATCCCCATTGCCAAGGGGTATGTGACCGACAAGGCTTTTGAGGTATGCAGTCTGGGGGTGCAGGTTTACGGTGGCTATGGCTATATCAAAGAGTACCCCATGGAGCAACTGATGCGCGACTGCCGCATTACGCAGATTTATGAAGGCACCAACGGCATTCAGGCCATGGATTTGCTGGCCCGCAAGATTGGCATGCATAAAGGCAAGCCGGTGATGGATCTGTTGGGTGAGATCCAGCAGGCACTGGCGGCTGCCAAAGCGCTTCCACGTCTGGAAGGTATGGCCGCTAAAGTGGAAGGTGCGGTCAATAAGCTGGGAGAGGTGATGTTGCATATCGGCCAGGCAGCCATGTCCGTTGATACCCGCATGGGCGCCTTTGCCCACGCCTATTCGTTTATGGAAGTCTGCGGCGATGTGGTTTTTGCCTGGCAGTTGCTGCGGCGTGCGACCCTGGCGGCCCAAAGGCTGGAAAACGGCGCCCGCAAAAAGGATGTTGCTTTTTACGAAGGTCAGATTAAAAGCGCTGAATTTTTTACACATTCCGTTTTACCGATCAGTACCGGCAAAATGAATGTGATTCTGACAGCCAACACCGCCACCATCGATATTTCGGAAGATGCTTTTGGGGGTAAGTAATCACGGGTTCAAGGTTCAACGTTCAAGGGTTCAGAGGTTGAATAACCAAAGACAGATGGTCGAGGCCGAAAAACAGAAACCCTGAACCTCTGAACCCAGAACCCAGAACCTGCGGAGGGCTATTGCCCGAAGCTGAAAATTTTGATATGCATGCTCCCTTGGTTTAGCTGCTGTTACTTGCCAAGAAAAACGTTGCCAAAAAAGCGATCAAGTTAAAACCGAAAAAGGAATACGCCTTATAATGGAATCCGCATTGATGTCACCGGCCGCTGCTTCGATTGCCGGTATTCCGACCATCGTTTTTTCGATCCTCATACCGCTGATCGGTGTTGCCATTTTTGCTTACATGATGGTCCGCCGGATCTCACCTCTGCTCAAGGCAGCGCCTGATGAGCGCTTTTGCTGTATCGGGCAGCGACTCGCTCAGACGCTCAAAATCTGGTTGGCCCAGTGGCGCCAGCCCCGTTATATGCAGGCCGGAATCATTCATATTTTTATTTTTGCAGGCTTCATTATCCTGGGGGCCCGGTCAATCCAACTGGTCATACTGGGTTTTTCCGAAAATTTTGTCTTGCCCGGATTCAGCGGGTTTTTCGGGCAAATCTACCATGTGCTCAAAGATTACGCCGCCACCTGGGTTTTAATTGCCTGCGTAATTGCCGCTGTTCGCCGGGGGATTATTAAACCGGCGCGCTATGCGGTGCCGTCGCGCTACGGAAAAGACCACACCGGCGAGGCGATTTTTGTCCTGGGTTTGATTTCCACCCTGATGATTACCGAAAGCTTATTTGAGGCCAGTCTGGTGGCCGCAAACAGCCAAAAAGGCCTGCATGCTGAATTTCCAGCCCCCCTGAGCCTGGCCTGGTTATACAGCTATATGCTGGGCGGCACGTCCCAGGCGGCCTTGCAGAATACGCATCTGACGGCTTATTTTATTCATGATCTGACTTTTTTCTTTTTTCTGTGCTTTTTACCACTGGGCAAGCATTTCCATGTGGTCACATCGCTTTTCAACGTATTTTTCATGCGGGTTGAAAAGGGAAATGTCAAACCGGTGCGTTATGGTGTTAGCGACGAGCAGCTCGATGATCTGGATTCTTTTGGCGTCAAGGTCTTTGAGGATTTCACCTGGAAACACATGCTTGATTTTTATTCCTGTGCAGATTGCGGCCGTTGCTCCGACCACTGCCCGGCCAATGCCGTTGGTCGCCCTCTTTCGCCGCGTTTTATCTCCATCAAGGGGCGCGATTATGCCTTTAAACAGTATCCCCTGATCGGCGGCAACGGCGCCGAAACCAAACCGCTGATCGGTGATATTTATGATGAGGATGAAATCTGGTCCTGCACCACCTGCGGGGCCTGCGAACAGGAATGCCCAATCGGAATAGAATACATCGATAAAATGGTGGATCTGCGTCGCGGAATGGTCGATGACGGCCTGGTGCCCCAATCGCTGCAAAAGCCGCTGGGCTCACTTGAAAAACGCGGCAATCCCTGGGGAAAGATGGAAAGAAAGCGGGCCGATTGGACCAAACCGCTTGGGGAAGACAATGGTGTAAAGATTCTTGAAAAAGGCGCTGAGGCCGAAACCCTTTATTTTGTGGACAGCATTTCATCGTTTGACGATCGCATGCAGGAAATTGCGCGCTGCACAGCGCAGATTCTGACTGCGGCTGAAATTGATTTTGGCATCCTGGGCAAAGCTGAAAAGGACAGCGGCCATGAAGCCAGACGTTTCGGTGAAGAGATGCTGTATCAGGATTTGCGGGATCAGAATACGGAAGCCATTCTACATTCGGGTGTGCAGCGCATTGTGACTGCTGATCCCCATGCCTACAATGCCTTGAAAAAGGACTATACCGAGCTGCCGCCGGCGGAACACATCAGCCAAACAGTGGCGCGCCAGGTTCAATCCGGTAAAATTCAACTCAAAGCGGTCGAAGATCCCGCTAATATTTACGTCTATCACGATGCCTGCTATCTGGGCCGGCACAACAATATCTACGATGATCCCCGGGTCGCCATTGATGCAATACCGGGCATCAAACGAGTTGAAATGACCGGCAACTGCAGGGATCGATCCTTTTGCTGCGGCGGCGGTGGATTGATGCTTTTTTATGAGCCTGAAGAAGAACAGCGCATGGGCGTGCTGCGGGTGGAAATGGCCCAAAAATCTGGCGCCAATGTGATCGTGACCGCCTGCCCGTTTTGCCTGGTGAATATCGAAGACGCCATTAAAGTCAGCGGTCTGGAAGGGCAAATGGAAGCGCTGGACCTGACCGAGCTCATTGCGCAGCACCTTTCTACAGAGGACAGAGGACAGAGGTCAGATGACAGAGATCAGATATCAGATGACTGAAGACAGAGGTCAGAAGTCAGAGGACAGATTTCGGAAAACACTAATATTTAAACAATTCTACGTGTATTTGATCCTAAATAAAGAATTAAATATACAAAAGCTGGCTCAAAAATAGCAGATCATGTTCAAGGGCAAGGCGCAAACCGGTTCAAAAGTGGAGTCCGCCTCCGGCGGATTATTATTCGAGCATTTTGAATCGGTTTGTAATCCGCCACGAATATTGGCGGACCATTGGGCGCCTGTCCGCCTCTGGCGGGTTAGATGCATTTCTGAGATAGCTTTTAATAACGAATAACGATACTTCGGAGGAAAAATATGGAAATTTTGGTTTGTGTCAAAAGGGTTCCGGACACTGCGGAAAACGAGATCGAAGTCAATCGGGATGGCTCGGACATCGAACGCGATGATCTGGTTTATTCGGTAAACGAGTGGGACAATTATGCGGTCGAAGAGGCCATCCAGATTGTTGACAAGATCGGGGGCGCGGTGACGGTCGTTTCCTTGGGAGACGAGGAATCCGAAGAAGTCGTCCGCAGGGAGATGGCCATGGGTGCCAACAACGGCATTCTGGTTTCCGATGATGTCTTCGAAGGATCAGATGGCAAAGGGGTAGCCTCTATTTTGAAAGCGGTGGTCGAAAAGGGCAATTATGACCTTATCCTGACCGGCGCTCAGGCGGACGATGGCGCTGGCCAGATTGGCGGTATGCTGGCTGCCATGCTGGATTTGCCCTATGCCTCCGTTGTCAACCTGATCGAAGTTGTCAACGACAGCCAGCTCAAAGTCGGTCGTGAAATCGAAGGCGGCAACCAGGAATTGAATGAAATCGCGCTGCCATGCGTGTTATCCATTCAAACCGGCATCAACGAACCCCGCTATGTCGGTATTCGCGGTATCCGCAAAGTGGCTTCGGTGGACATCCCGGTCTGGGGTGCCTCGGATCTGGGTCTTGACGCCGCCAGCGTGGGTGATTCCGGCGCTGGGGTTAAACGCGTTGATTACTACGTGCCGGAGCTGGGCGAAGGCGCTGAAATACTTGAGGGCAGCAATGAAGAGATTGCCGAAAAGTTGATTGACCTATTAAAAGCCAAAGGAGGAATAAAATAATGGCCGCACAGGTTTTCGCATATATCGTTCATAAAAATGGTGTTGTCGATGATACGGCTCTAGAACTCATTTCTGCAGCCCGCGCGATTTACCCGGATGCGTCACCTACCGCGTTAGTCACCGGGTCGGGAGCCGATCTGGATACACTGTGCAATGAATTGACGGCCTCTTTTGCGGAGGTATGGAAATTTGACGACCAAGCCCTGGCCTATCCAAATGCTGAAGCGATTCGAAAACTGCTGGTGGCTGTTTTGCCGGCGGATGCAGTTGTGCTCGTCCCGCACGATACCTTCGGCATGGACCTTGCGCCGGGCCTTGCAGTTAAAATGGATTCGGTGTTTGTGTCCGATGCGGCCGGATTCGAGGGTTTGGACGGAAACAACCTTAAAGTGATTCGGCAGGAGTATAGCGGGCAGGTGAGCACCCATTTGTTGGCAGATATCGCCACCGGTGCTGTTATTAACGTTCGACCTGGCACCTTCCAGCCGGATGAAAGCAAAGCGGCCGCCGGGCAGGTCACTGATAAATCATCTGAAGTTGGCGATTTGACTGTTGGCCGCCGTTTTTTGGAAGTTGTCGAAGCTGAGGCTGGTGATGTGGACATTACCAAAGAAGATATCCTGGTATCTGTGGGTCGCGGTATCGAAGATCAGGATAACATTGAGATTGCTGATGAACTGGCCGAGGCCGTGGGCGGTGTGGTGTCCTGCTCCCGACCGATCGTGGATGCCAAATGGCTTGAAAAGCCGCGTCAGGTCGGCACCTCTGGGCAGACGGTCAAACCCAAAGTTTATATGGCACTTGGCATCAGCGGCTCTTTTCAACACATGGGCGGTATCAAAGGCAATCCCTTTATCGTCGCAGTAAACAAGAATCCTAAAGCCCCCATTTTTCAGATCGCAGATGTCGGGATCGTCGAAGACCTTCTTGATTTCGTACCGGTGCTGACTGAAAAAATCCAAGAAGGAAAATGATTAATTCTAAAATTGAAGGAGTCTTTATGTAGCCGTCTGTGTGATGAATGCTCACAGACGGCTATTTTGTTATATGCATGGTCAATGTCATTTAATTGTTTCAACAGCGACGAAAACAAGTTAGTCTCGGATAGCCAATCAATAGGGTGCATTTAAAAACGCAAAGGTTGCGGAATTACTGCCGACTCGCTATTTTATAGTTGACGTCGTTGTCAATATGTTAACGGTTTAAGTGGAAGGGTGTGGCTATGAAAAAAGGGGCCACCTTTAAAACAATCCGGGTGTTTGGTGTTATTCTGGCCGCAATTATCATTGCTGCCGCTCTGGTTATTCTGCGGCCCAAAGCCGAACGCCGTGTCGTTGAAGACAAGGGGCGCTTGGTTGAAGTATTTCCAGCCCGAGCCGAAAAAGTACAGATGGTGATTGAGGCTTACGGGACCGTTAAACCGCGCGAAGAACTGCTGCTGGTGGCTGAGGTGCGCGGCCAGATTGTGGCGACGGATCCGAACTTTGAAGAAGGCAGCTTTGTCGCCCGAGGAACCCGTCTCATACAGATTGACCCACGGAATTACGATCTGGAAGTGCAACGGACGAATGTTCAGATCAAGCAGGCCCAGGCTGAAATCAAGCGTCTTGAACAGGAGATATTGAACTTACAGGCGCGTATCAAAATTGCCAAATCCGATGTTGCACTCGCCAAAAACGAATACTTCAGGCTGAAAAAACTGATCGACAGAAAAGTCATCGCCCAGTCCACCCTGGATAAAAGCGAGCAGCAATATCTGGCCAGCCTTGAGCGCTTGCAGGCCCTTGAGAATCAGCTGGCCCTGACCGGACCCCAGAAAGAACAATTGCTGGCCCAGCGAGACATGGCCAGAGTTATGTTTGAAACCGCCAAACTGGATCTGGAAAGATCTGGGATTAGTGCGCCATTTGACGGCTGGGTGCTGGATAAAACCATCGAGGTCGGACAGCATGTGACGATTGGCCAGAGTATGGGCAAAATATACAGTAGCGGTGAGCTGGAAATCGAGGTGCGCATACCCGTCAAGGATTTTAAATGGTTGCCATCAAAGTTAAATGGCGATGGTCGCATCGAGGCGGATGTTGTTTTTGAAAATCAAGGCACCCAGATGATGTGGACGGGGCAAGTGTCCCGGGTTAAAGCGGAAATGGATGACAAAACCCGCACATTGCCGGTGATCATCGAAGTCGATGAAACGGCACCATCCGGAGAAAACAGGAGTGCGCTGCGGCTGCGGCCGGGCATGTTTGTGACCGCCAGGATTAAAGGCAAAGAGGTCAGCCAGGCCTTTGTGCTCCCGCGCTACGTCGTTTACCCGGGAGACAGGATCTATACGGTTGACGGCGATCACCTGAAAATAAAAACCGTTGATATCCTAAGAGCGCATAAAGATACTGTCATTGTCAGTCAGGGACTCTCAGACGGCGAGCGCATCATCAAAACGCCACTTTCAGATGTTACAGACGGAATGCTTATCAGGTTACAAACAGAAGACAGAGGACAGAGGACAGAAGGCAGAAAATAGAGGATAGATGAGCATTAAAAGCGTAAGGGATCTTGAAGTATACCGGCTCGCGTTTGACCTGGCAATGGAAGTATTTGAACTTACGAAGAAGTTTCCTAAAGAGGAAAAATATTCGCTAACGGATCAAATTCGAAGATCATCTCGATCTGTTCCGATTAACATTCGCGAAGGATTCGCGAAAAGAAGATATGAAAATTTATTTATCAGACACCTCAATGATGCAATGAGTTCATCTGAAGAGACCCGGGGCTGGTTAGATTTTCGCTTGGTTGTGGCTATATCAAACAAGACGAATTTGACAGCCTAAATGGAAAATATGATGAAGTAAATGCAATGTTATACATTTTAATGAATCGTTGGGAGTCACTGTAATCTCAAGAGATAACAGAAGACAGATGACAGATTGCACCATGCTGAACACGTTCTTCTTATCTGTCCTCTGACTTCTGACCTCTGACATCTGAAAAAATGAAGAAACTAGGCGAGTGGTCGATAAAAAATCACGTTACCGTTAACCTGGTCATGGTCTTTATCATCGTGGCCGGGCTGGTAACGGTGTTGAAGATGCGCCGGGAGATGTTTCCGCAGTTTTCGCTGGATATGATTGTGGTCAGCGTCGACTATCCGGGATCCAGCCCGGAGGAGGTGGAAGAGGGAATCTGTATTAAAATCGAAGAGCAGATTGAAGGCGTCGAGGGCATTGACCGCATTCGATCCGCCGCGCGTGAAGGTAACGGTGAAGTGGTGGTGGAGCTTGAATCCGGCACTGATGTTCAGAAAGTGCTGGAT
This sequence comes from Desulfobacterales bacterium, assembly GCA_030066985.1. NCBI lineage: Bacteria > Pseudomonadati > Thermodesulfobacteriota > Desulfobacteria > Desulfobacterales > Desulfobacterales bacterium. The sequence goes on along the minus strand of JASJAN010000055.1, from coordinate 6,015 downwards.
GAGATTAAAGCGGAAGTGGATCGGATCGATACCTTTCCAGTAGAAGCCGAAGAGCCCCTTGTGCTTGAGATCATCGAACGGGATCCGACCATTTACATTGCCGCCTTTGGCGATGTCTCTGAGAGACGCCTGCGGCAGGCGGCTGAAAAAATTCGTGATGATCTGCTGGATGCACGCATTGTTTCGCGGCTGGAATCCGAGACCGAACGGAGTTTTTTATCTGCTTTTAAATTCAAGCAGCCTGAGGTGATCACCCAGATCGAACTGGTGGGTGTGCGGGATTATGAAATCGCGATTGAAGTTTCCGAAGACAACTTGCGCCGTTACGGGCTTCGCTTTGATCAGGTGGTCAGCGCGGTTCGGGCCGGCAGTATAGATTTGCCGGGCGGAAAGATCAAAACCGCCCAGGGGGAAATTCTGGTTAGAACCAAGGGCCAGCTATATGTCGGCAAAGAATTTGAATCCATACCATTGATTACCCGGGCGGACGGAACGGTGGTGCGGCTGGGACAGGTGGCTACGGTGATTGATGGATTTGCCGATGTCGACATCAAAGCCCGTTTCAACGGTAAGCCAGCTGCTTTGGTGCAGGTTAGCCGCACCAGCGAGCAGGATAGCATCGAAATTGCCGACATCGCGCGAAATTACGCCGCAGCTCATAATTACCGGATCAACTCAGATATCGATCTGGCCATCTGGGGCGACTTGTCCGTTTTGGTGCGCGATCGCATCGATTTAATGCTGCGCAATGGTGCTCAGGGGATTCTGCTGGTGTTTATCGCATTGGCGCTGTTTCTTAACTTTCGACTGGCTTTCTGGGTGGCTATCGGCATCCCCATTTCATTTATGGCCGCCTTTCTGGTGCTTAACGCCTTTGACCAGACCATTAACATGATTTCGCTGTTTGCCTTCATTATGACCCTGGGTATTCTGGTGGACGATGCCATTATTGTGGGCGAGAATATCTATACCCATTATCATCGGGGGAAATCACCAGCTGCGGCTGTGGTCGACGGTCTTAAGGAGGTCGGCGGGCCGGTGGTTATGGCGGTTTCAACAACTGTGGTGGCGTTTTTGCCATTGATGTTTATTTCCGGTATCATGGGTAAATTCATCGCCGTTATGCCCATGGCCGTCATTATCATTTTGATCGTATCTTTGGGCGAAGCCTTAATTATACTGCCTGCGCACCTGCATCATGCCTTAGAAAGATCAGAGAAAAAAAAGCCAAAAGTAAATTCGTGGTTTGAGCGTTTGCGAAAGCGCGTCGAGGGGCTTCTGCAACACACCATACAGAACATATATACCCCGGCCATAAAATATGTCGTCAAGAATCGTTATTTTACGTTCTCCATCGGAGTTGGTGTGCTCATTATTAGTCTGGGTATCGTGGCCGGCGGTTATGTGCCCTTTGTATTTTTCCCCAAAGGCGAAAGTGATTGGCTTCTTGCTGAAATCAACTATCCGCTGGGCACACCAATCAGCATAACCGAAACAACGGTTCAGCATCTTGAAACCAACGCCTTTAAATTGAATAGTGCCTTTGCTGAGTTTACAGAAGAAAACGGTAACCTTGTTAAGAATACCTTTGCGCTGGTGGGGCTGATCCCGCGGCGGGATTGGAAACCGCCGCAAATCGGCAGCCACGTCGGTGAGGTCTGGGTGGAATTGGTATCCTCCGGGCAGCGCCCTGATGTGTCGACCAATGAAATTTTGAATCGCTGGCGTAGCCAGGTCGGTGAATTGCCCGGTGTCGATCGTTTGGCGTTTCTGACGCTGGAAGGGGGGCCGGCCGGTAATGCCATCGAAATTCAACTGAGCGGAGACGATTTTGATCAACTGAGCCTGGCTGCGGATGAGCTTAAAAGAGAGATTGAAACGTACCCCGGCACCTATGATATTTCCGATGATTTTAGACCCGGCAAGCAGGAGAAAAAGCTGCGGGTTAAGCCGGGTGCCCGTTCAATTGGGGTAACCATGCGCGGGCTTGCCCAACAGGTCCGCCAGGCCTTTTACGGGGAAGAGGCCCTGCGCATTCAGCGGGGACGGGATGATGTCAAAGTCATGGTGCGATATGCGGATCAGCAGCGCAGCAGCCTTTCCGGGTTTGACGAAATGCGGATCCGGACCGATGACGGCCGGGAAATTCCCATCGAAGAGGTGGCCGATGTTGTGAATGGAAGGGCTTATTCGATTGTTAACCGGGTGGATCGCAAAAGAACCGTAACGGTCATATCTGACATTGATGAAACCACCGCCAATGCCAGGCAGATTGTGACTGACCTGAAAAATAATTTTTTACCCGGTCTGTTAGAGCGTTATCCGGGTGTAAATTATGATCTGGGAGGGCAGGCCAAACGTACCGGTGAGTCAATTGACAGCATGAAGTCCGGGTATTTGCTGGCCATGATGGGCATTTTTCTGTTGCTGGCCAGCCAGTTTCGATCATACATCCAGCCGGTGATCATCATGATGGCCATTCCCTTCGGCCTCATCGGGGCCATCTTTGGTCATTTGATTATGGGCAAGGAGTTTACCATTATCAGTCTTTTTGGCATAGTGGCGCTTTCCGGCATTGTGGTCAACGACTCATTGATTTTAATCGATTTTATCAACCGATCAGTACGCTGGGGTCTGGATGTTGAAACCGCAGTGGTGGAATCCGGTAAGGCCAGGTTCAGACCGGTGCTGCTGACATCCATCACTACTATTGCCGGGCTGTTACCCATATTGCTGGAACGCAGTTTTCAGGCCCAGTTTTTAATCCCCATGGCCATCAGCATCTGTTTTGGACTGCTGGCTGCCACTGTGTTGACTCTGTTGTATGTGCCCGCGCTCTATCTGATCATTAGGGATGTGAGAAATGTTGTAATGGCGAGGTTCCAGCTCCCTGAAGAGAAACCTCGATTTTCCAAACCCACGCAACAAATAGACGTTGACTGAGATCCACTCCAAACTATTAAAAAATATGTTTTGCCCTGCATCGTCTGAACGCATTTGTCTTCTCATATGATTTTTACTCCTAACAGCATGCTTACATAGGAACATTGACACCTAACTATAGGCTCGTTATATTCGTCAGCTATATAATAACAAGCGCTTATTCCCTGTAGAAGCGCATCAGATCCAACGGGCTTTGCATTGTTGATACAATCCATACCACGGCATGCAAGAACGGAGATTAAACAATGAGCGCGCCCTCCAGTTTTTCACCCCTATCACGAGCATTGATTGTGATGGCAGCCATTGCCATTGCGGTGATGTTTATGCAGTCAGCCGCGTCTGTTATTGCGCCCGTCCTGCTGGCGGCATTTATTGCAACGATCACCACACCGTTATTGCGTTGGTTGCAACGCAAACGGGTGCCCAAATGGCTTTCACTGGCAATTGTCGTGTTCTTGTTGCTTGAGTTTATAAGTGTTCTGGCATTATTATTTGCCGGACAATTGGAAGGTTTCAGAGATGGTTTGCCCGGTTATCAGGAGCGATTGCTGCTGCTCAGTGATCAGATCGGGTCCTGGCTGGAGGAAATCGGTGTGGCCAGAGCCCGCGAAGCGGTCAAAGACATTTTAGACCCGGCCGCAGCCTTCGGCCTGGTGCGTATCGCTTTAACCAGCATAAGCGGCACCTTTGGGACTGGTTTGCTGGTTCTGTTGGTCGTTGTTTTTATGCTGCTGGAGGCGCCCAGACTTTTGAACAGGCTCAGGATAGCATTCCATCTAACGGAGACCGCAGAGGAACGACTGCGGGGAGTTTTGAGCGCCATCAGTCGATACATGATCATCAAAAGTCTTGCCAGCATGGCGACCGCATTGTGTATCTGGCTCTGGCTGTGGATTTTGGGTATCGACTTTGCCATTCTGTGGGCCATCTTGGCATTTTTATTAAATTATATCCCTTTCTTAGGCGCCTTTCTGATGACGATTCCAGCTGTCCTGTTTGCGCTCATACAGACGGATGTGCAGACATCGCTGCTGGTTGCGCTGGGCTATTTTGCCGTCAATACGCTTATTGGCAGCATTCTGGAGCCTAGGGTCTTGGGTCGCGGGCTTGGCATGTCGACTTTGGTAGTTTTTTTATCACTGCTATTCTGGGGGTGGGTATTGGGGACGGTGGGATTTTTTTTGGCGGTGCCGCTGACCAAGGCCCTTATCAATATCCTGGATATCAGCCCTCAAACCCGGTCTATTGCCATTTTGCTCGGTTCAGAAGGGGCGCTAACCCCCGAGCCCGCTGAAGATACACGCCCGGATCATAAGGTGGTGGATGAAAACAACTAAGATCTTATATTAATGCCTGATGAATTGCCCGGCATTTTGGGTGCCCGCAAGATTGGGTCGTTTGATTGAGTTCCATTTGAACGCCGTTCCCCAGTCCTATCGAACGATGATCTTTTGCAGATTTTTGTTCTCCTTGACGACCGCCGGGATCCCCTCGTAAATTGTAGGGTAAGCGGGCTCCAATCCTAAATCCTTCCATAAAAGTTGCGGGTCGACAGCTATACTGAAATTATATGTGCGAACAGCCCCCGGTGTCTCCAATCCAGGGTAGGGACGCAGATGCCGAAATGGGGTCAGCAATGCGGTCGCCAGCAATGCCAGCGACTGGGGAATCAAGAAAATGCGGGCTTTGGTGTAATACTCTTTGGCCACTTTAAGAAAATCCGTCCAGGTCGCCGGCAGGCGGTCACCAAAGGGTAGAATGCCTGAATATGCCTGTTCGGCACAGGCGATAATGGCTGCAGCCGCATCGGCCACATGCAAATGGGTGTAAGTGTTTTTCCCAAGGCCCGGTAATATCAGGCGTCCGTCCCGCAGCTGGCGAAACATTAGATCTTTGGCACCATATACATGCGGTAAACGCAAAGCAGCAAAAGACATACCGGCAGTAGCGGCCATTTCTGAAAGTTTTCTTTCGGTGTCTATTTTAATACGGCCGTAATCAAGAACTGGATTTGCCGGTGTATCGGCATTCACACTGAGAGAATTTCCATCGTAGACGAGCAGGCTCGAACTATAGACAAACCGGCTCACACCGGCGCTAATGGCGGCTTCCATCAAGGCTACCGAACCATCGAAAATAGAGGGTTTTAAGGTATCATAGGATTCAAAGGTGGCTCGGGCCGCGAGATGAATGACCGCGTCAACGCCTTTGACCGCCAGTTTCAGACTTTCGCGGTTTCGCAGGTCAGCCATTACGAAGTCCGCGGGCAGATGGCAAATCTCGCAGTCATCACCGGCCTTGCGAATCATCAGCTTGGGATTGTACCCACCAAACGCCAACTGGTTGGCCACCTCCTGGCCGATAAATCCACTGGCGCCGGTGACCAGCAGTTTTAACTTTTTACCGCTTGTGTTCATTGGTTACCATTCACTGATATCTACCCCATGTTTGGTAGCAAACAGCACTTTCTGTGTCCGTATAACATAAATGGTAATACCGTTCCTGGTTTGTGCAACCTTTCCTGGGAAATGTGCTATTGGCAGCAAATCGCAGACACTTCCACGAGCACATCTTTCGGGAGTCTTGCAACCTCAACGGTTTCGCGGGCCGGCAATATCTGGCCAAAGGTGTTCTCATAAACAGCATTAAAAGCTGCAAAATCGTTCATGTCTTTTAAAAAGCAGGAGCACTTGACCACATCCTGCAAAGACATACCGGCCGCTTCGATAATGGCCGTAACATTCTTTAGCACGCGGTCAGTCTGGGCCTCAATGCCGCCGGCAACAATATCTCCGGTTGCCGGATCAATGGCGACCTGACCGGAGACAAATAAAAAATTGCCGGCTTGAATGGCCTGGGAATAGGGACCGATGGCCTGCGGGGCATTTGGGGTCTCAATTTTTTTATTCATCGCATTGTTCTCCTATGCTTTGGGTTGGAGTGCTGAAGTACTGGAGTATTGGTAATTGCGGATTTCAGATTGCGGATTATTCGGATATCAATAACCAACAACGTCTAGTATATCTTCATTCTTCTATCCTCTTTTTCTGACTTCTGTTTTCTGACCTCTGA
>JASJAN010000054.1 GCA_030066985.1 Desulfobacterales bacterium | reverse complement strand
GAAAACATGAAAATATCCAACTTGCGCAGTGCGGTGCTGGGTTTTAATCTGAACAAAGGCATCACCGGTGGCAGTGACGGCCATCGTGTGGCCCAAATGGGAAGGGTGGTCACCTACGCCCGCTGCCGGCGCAACCGCAAAGCATTCCTCGATGCCATCAGAAAAGGCAAAACAAACGTTGTGGGAAAGGAAATCGACCTGATCCGCAAGGTAACGTCAAACGGTGTAAAGCTCCGCAATAACATCAAAAATTACCCGGACCTGGTTGAGAAAAATCTCAAATACGGCTATACGGTCATCAATTCCAAAAGCAGGGAAATTAAAGAGAATGTTAAGCGCAGCTGGAATGGAAAGAAAAGAGAGCGGCAGAAAAGCTATCGGGCTCTTTAGCTATAGAAAATGAAATCATAAGCTGCCGGAACGATGGCGACAGTTAGAAAATAAAACGCTGGAAATTTTTAATTTCCGGCGTTTTCTATGGTACCTTCAGACTAGGATTCGGAGGCAGCTTCTTCGTCCGAATCCAGATCTTTGATGTCCTCACCACCGCAATCCGGACAAAAAATATGGGTCGGACTGCCTGCCACATCATCGGTCAGATCCAGTTCAGCGGTCTTCCCCCGCCAGCCGCAATCCTGACATTCTTTATGGTCGTCACTCATGGTCCACCTCGTTAATTCCAAACCACGGGAACGCAATTGAGTAAAACTTCCTGTCACCTTCGGTCTAAAATCAACCCTTTTATATTATATATAATTTACACCGGGAGGGCAAATTTATAGCGCATTAAATACAATTTTTCACAATTTTATCAATTGATTATAAAAAAATCCATTTTAATAAATAAATTTAATAACGTATTTTTAATTGACAAAGAATTGTATCTTTTTATAGCGAATCTTATAGAGCAACGATGATGCCGCCAGCAAACAGGAAGATTGAGCGCATACAATGAAAATAAATTATTATGAGCAACTGCCGGACCCTTTCAAGAATTCTGCAGTCGATCTTTATCTGCATGCCTTTCAAGATAAACTATATCCGATTTTAGGTAATGACAGTCGCGCTCAGGAGGTGCTTAAAAAGAACTTAGATGCAACCCACTGCTTGGCTGCCGTCCGTGATCAGAGACTTGCCGGCATCTTAGCGATAAAACATAATAACGGCAGCTTTGCGAACCCAACGCTGAAAACAATGATCAGAGCATACGGATGGTCGAGCGGGATTTACCGGATGCTCGGATTGGCTTTGCTGGATTACACTACGGCTCCTGATGAGGTTTACATTGACGGAATTGCAGTTGTAGACGATATGCAAGGCAGCGGGATTGGCTCACATCTATTGAAGATGCTGGAAAGGATGGCCATAAGGGATGAGATCCGAAAAATATCTCTTGAAGTCATTGATACGAACCCAAGAGCCGAAGCGCTTTATCGACGCCTGGGTTTTGAAGTCATCCGGCAGCGCACAATTCGGTACTTAAACTTCTTCTATAAATTTTCTTTCAAATCATCACGCCTTATGGTCAAAGTGATAGGTTAATCCAAATTTATGCGACGAGAAATTACTTGACAGTATATACCACAATGTGGCATATAACGACTCGTGAATAGCTCTCCAGAACGGGAAAATTTCCTGGCGTTTATTCTATCCGCCAACCTGATGTGACGCTTCCTGCTGAAACAGATCCTGATCTTTTCTAAGATTTAGCACAACATTCAAAAGAGAATTTAATGGATATCACGCCCAAGATGTGCCCACCCCGCTCCTAATGGGGCATTGCAAGTCCTGTTAGGAGTCGAATGCGATGGTCAAACAGGCCTTTGTGTAAAGTATATCTCTGAACCCCATCGAAAGCAGGAGGTGGTATGAATGCACTCGTCGTTGTAGGCCGGGTACTGTATGGTGGCCTTATGGTATATGCCGGCATCAGTAATTTCTTGCACCTAAAAATGATGGCCGAACTCACAAAAATGAAGGGGATGCCCTTACCCACGCTGAGTGTTGCCATTGCGTCAGCCATCCTTATTTCAGGTGGTCTCAGCATCCTGGCGAATTACCGCATCAAAATCGGGGTATTGTTGATCTGGATTTTTTTGGTGCCGGTAACGCTGATCATACACAACTTCTGGACCGTGGAAGACCCAATGGTCAGGGGAAACGAGATGGCGCATTTTTTAAAGAACCTGCTGGCGCTGGCAGGCGCCCTTATATTTTTAGCCTTACCGGCATCCTCATTTTATGCGGCCAGAAAGGTAGACGGTCGAGCGACTCCCAAGGGATGACGGCCAATTAGGGACGTCTGTACAGACGGCAATAAAGTTGTCTTGGATCTTTTCCGTCATTAAATCGACACAGTCTTCCGAACCAGATTTAGTCATAGCCAACATGAATCGCCTATACCAATTCCAGAGGAGGTTTGTATGCCGGGATATGTCATTGCCAATTACAAAATAAATGATCCGGAAGCATTCGAAAAATATCCGCCGGCTGTGGGGCTGACGCTTGCTCAATATGGCGGCAAGATTTTAGCCGCTGATCGAAACGTCAGGCCCGTGGAAGGAAGCCCGCAGTCGGTCATCGTGATTGTTGAATTTGAGACTGCTGAAGCCGCCCAGCGCTGGTATGATTCGCCGGAAAACAGCGCAGTTAAAGGCTTGCGCACATCGACCACGGAAGGCTGGCTGGCCATCGCAGATGGGTTGGTGATGCCCGCAGAATAATCCCAGCAACCGCCAGCATTTGCAAGCGAGAATCTCCAACCACAAGCGGGGTGATCCGATGAACACAGACAGCTGCACCCAAAAGTTCAGTCTGCCGCAAAATATTAGCAGGCTGAAATTCTACTTCCGCATTTTCTTTGTTATCGCCTTCTTACTGCTTTTGGCGATCTGGCTAGATTATTGGCTCAGAGGGGAAATAGGAATCGCCCATAAATTTTATGAATTCATGGATGGGCGTTGGAGTATAGGTGTCTTAATCGGCGGCGGACTTCTTTATGTCCTGCTGTTGAGCCTGCCCTTTGTGCCCGGCGTAGAGCTGGGTGTGCTGCTGATGTGTGTTTTTGGAGAACAGGGCGTTATTCTTGTCTATTTGGCCACTGTCGCCGGGTTAAATCTGGCATTCTTGATGGGCCGTTTGATGCCGCAAAAATGGCTGGAATCCCGTTTGCAAAAACTGGGACTCACGCAAACCTGTGACAATTCGACTAATGAGATTGATGACGTTTTGGACAGCCTTACCCGCAGGCCCAAGTTTTGTCAAAGCCGCCTCGGGTGTTTTTTGTCAACGTATCGCTACTTGACTATAGCCATTTTATTCAATTTGCCGGGTAACTACCTAATCGGAGGGGGTGGCGGCATCTCGTTGGCCTGCGGGATCAGTCGCCGCATCTCATGGATATGGTTTTTGCTGACCGTCATCCTGGCAGTTTCCCCGGTGCCCCTGCTGGCCTTTTTCGGCATCATTCAGTTGGAAGCTTTTTTAGGAATTGCAAAATAGCGCGACCGTCATCTTAAGCCCTTCTGAAGTGCGCCAAGTAATTTACATGCGTATTGCCCCCCAGAGAGTATCGCCTCAGAAAGGGATTATAATGGAGGCCGCATAGGTCTACAGATGCCAGCCCTGCTGTTTCGGCCCATTCTTTAAGCTCGCCCGGTTTGATAAATTTACGGTAAGTATGGGTGCCTTTGCGCACCAGACCCAGAATATACTCGGCTGCGATAATGGCAAAGAGATATGATTTGGGGTTGCGGTTGAGGGTGGCAAAAAACACATCGCCGTCCTGTTTAACCAAAGTTTTACAGGCTTTGATCACTGAGCCTGGATCCGGAACGTGCTCAAGCAACTCCAGGCAAGTCACCACATCAAATTGCGCCGGATGGGTTTCGGCGAACTGTTCGGCTGTGGCCTGCTGATAGTTGATATCCAGGCCGGAATCGTGCAAATGCAGACGGGCCACCCCCAGTGCGACCTCACCCATATCGATCCCGGTGACCACGGCGCCTAAAGCGGCCATGGCCTCAGACAGAATTCCCCCGCCACAGCCCACATCCAGCACCGATCGGCCGGCCAGCGGTGCCCGCTGGTTGATATAGTCCAGCCGCAACCCGTTGATGTCATGCAGGGCTTTGTAGTCTCCTTGACGATCCCACCAGATGGGGGCCATGGCTTCAAATTTGGCAATCTCCGCCGCATCAATATTGGATGGGGGTTTATCGTTGTGGTATTCGGTCATTGATAAATAGCGAATTCATCAGCGCTTTACCAAAAAATAAACGATTAATTGTCCGCTGTTGGTGGTCCGTTGTAAAATATGGATTTGCTACTGACAACATGCAACGGACGACGGACGATTATTTAGTTGCTTTATTATACAATTCGACTAACTATGATTTTTTGTCAACTAGGTCCCAGAGCTGAGACAGCAGCATACCGGCCAGCATCAGGGCGCAACCGAAAAGGCCGCGGGCGGATATGATTTCTCCCAGTAACAGCCACCCGCCAATAGCCGCAAACACAGCCTCCATACTGAGCAAAATAGCCGCATGGGCCGGATGGGCCTCTCTTTGGGCAATTACCTGCAGGGTATAGGCAATTCCGACCGAAAGCAATCCGCCATATAAAATGGGTATGGCTGCCTGAAAAATGGAATTCATATTAATGTCTTCTATTGCGGCTGCGGTGATCAAACTGAGAATTGAACAGGCCAGATATTGTGAGAAAGCCAATTTGATTGGATTAATTCTAGGAGATAGCCAACCAATAATCAAAACATGTGCCGCCCAAAAAAAAGCACCGATCAAAACAAGCAAATCGCCCAGAGCGATTGTAAATTGTTCGGTCACACTTAAAAAATAAAGACCAAAAGCTGCCAGAATAGCGCCGACCCAGGTACCGATTTTCGGCTGTTGCCGCCAAAAAAGACCCAGTAGCGGCACAATGATCACATAAAGGCCGGTAATAAAACCGGCCTTTCCGGCGGTGGTGTATACCAGTCCGATTTGCTGTAAAGACGCGCCCGAGAAAAGCGCCAACCCGAGTGCGCCGCCGCCCAAAAGAATCGTTTTCAAATCGGCAGGCTGCAGGATGTTGTGGCCGGGTGTATGCTCACCGCGGCTTAGGATAACCAGCGGTAACAATGACAGGCTGCCAATGGCAAATCGTATACCGTTAAAGGTAAACGGGCCCACATAGTCCATACCCACCCGCTGAGCAACAAAGGCAAAGCCCCAAATGATGGCGGTGGTCAGCAGCAAGGCGTCCGATTTGAGGGTTCCAGATTTCATAAAGGCGTATCTCGGTGTCAGGATGACAATTTGAATCAGGGGCACCATACTTTCTGGCACAATTTGAGTCAAGCAAAGATCAGATGACAAAAAGGGTTGATAAACTTAAACTCCAAGATTAAATTGAGGAATCGAGCCGTTTTTCTGATTTGGTCGCTACATAAATTATCAGCGACGAATTGCGGTTTGGCAGCCTTTAATGACTCGTTGAAAAATTATTATCCTGGTGTTACTGCTTGCTTCAGCAAAGGCGGTTTTATTCTTCTTTTCCAATGGAATGCAAAGCATTTCCACCAGTATCTAAAATAAAAAGGAGCACCAAAATGAACCTGGCCAAGTTTCCCCGCCGTTTTTACACCCATGGCAAAACCCCCATTGAAAAACTTTCCCGTCTTTCAGCAGAGTTGGGGGGCCCCACCATTTATATGAAAAGAGACGATTTGCTGGGGCTGGCCGGTGGCGGCAACAAAACCCGCAAACTGGAATTCCTGATGGCCGAAGCATTGCAACAGGGCGTGGATACGGTGATCACCTGCGGCGCAGTGCAGTCCAACCATTGTCGCCTGACACTGGCGGCGGCGGTTAAAGAGGGTCTCAAATGCCAACTGGTTATAGAAGAACGGGTGCCCGGCAGTTATCATCCGGAAGCCGGCGGCAACAATTTTTTGTTCCGATTGTTGGGGGTCGAAAAGGTGTCTGTTGTTGCCGGTGGTGCCGACATGACAGAAGCGATGCAGCAAGTCACCGATGAAGTTGCCCGCCAGGGCCGCAAGGCCTATGTCATCCCCGGCGGCGGGTCCACACCGCTGGGGGCAACCGGTTACGTCGCCTGTGCGCAGGAAATCCTGGATCAGACATTTGATCTGGGCATCAACATCGATCGGGTCATCTGCGCCAGCGGCAGTGCCGGAACCCACGCCGGCTTAGTCACCGGTTTTTACGGTAACAATGCCAATATACCGGTCAGCGGGATCAATGTCAGCCGCTCAAAAGATGAACAGGAGCAGTTGGTCTATGAACTGGTTAAAGCCACCGCAGTTCATGTGGGCGTCCAGACGGATATTCCCGCACAAGCCGTGCGCTGCTATGATGAATATGTTGGCCCGGGCTATTCGTTACCGACAGCTGAAATGGCAGAAGCTGTGCGGATGTTGGCCACCCTGGAAGGCATCCTGATGGACCCGGTTTACACGGGCAAAGCCATGGCCGGTTTAATCGATCTTGTGCGCAAGGGTGAATTTAAAAAAGAAGACAACCTTCTTTTTGTTCACACTGGCGGATCACCGGCGCTGCATGTATATATGGAACACATGCTGGGCGCAGGGCATACGGCACAAGGCGCAAGGTAAGAGGACTCAAGGCTGAGGACCCGACTTTGCTCTGGTCAACTATGCCGCGGCAAGGAGGTGTCCGGAGAAAATACTGCAGGGCTAAAAATATAAAATTTTGATAATTATATATTTCTCTGTGTGCTCTGTGATCTCTGTGGTGAAAAACCATGAAGGAAAAGACGATTGGCATACTGGGCGGCATGGGTCCGGAAGCAACCCTGGAATGCTACGCTCAAATCATCAAAAACACACCAGCCAGAAGCGACCAGCAACACCTGCGGGTGGTGATCGACTCGAATCCCAAAGTTCCGGATCGCACGGCCGCCATCACCGGCAAAGGGCCATCACCGTTGACCACCCTTGTGGCCGGCTGTAATGCGCTGCAGGCGGCCGGTGCGGATTTTATCATTATGCCCTGTGTGTCGGCGCATTTTTATCTCGAACAAATGCGCCAGCATTCAAAATTGCCCATTTTGTCCATTTTCGATGCTGTTACCGAAGCCATCAGCAGCAATCATGCGGACATCGAAATCGTTGGTCTGATGGGCACCACCGGCACCATCAGCGGTGGTTTGTTTCAAAAGCGGCTGGTAGTTGCCGGCCTCACAACGCTGGTGCCCGGTGAAGCCCTCCAAGCCCGAGTTATGGCGGCCATTTATGAGATCAAAAATTCCCGATCGACCCGCTCCCGCCAACACATCTCTTCGGACCTGGCAGCGGTTGCCGTCAGCCTCGTATCAGAGGGTGCGCAGGCTATTATTGCCGGCTGTACGGAAATCCCGCTGGCCTTGCATCAGGAGCATCTGACTGTGCCTTATTTTGACGTGTTGCCGATTCTGGCACGAGCTGCCATTAAAAAAGCCGGGCTGGCACCCGCTGACTGATCCCATGCCTTGACTTACAGTGCCAATACGGATTATCCTTGCTTTCCGCCTTATCTACCCATTAAAATCACAGATACAAATTATATATGCAAGAACGTAATTCATGACCAGATGGACATTCTCTTTTTAAAATAGGTGCGTCCATGTTTAGTGCAGTCTTAATGGCCGGCTATAAAAACAAGATGGAAGTCAGACGATACAGCAAGATCGTTGCGGAACACTATGGCGAAAAGTTTATCGAGACCGGTTATCGGCCCTTGAGAGAATTTGAAACCATCGTTGACGGTGAGAAACTAAGCAAGCCCATCATCCAGTTTACGCTTGAAAAGCTGTTTGCCAGCAATCTGATCGACGACATCATCATTGTCGGTCATCAAATGTTATTGGAGCAGCGCCTTCACCATTTTATCAACCAATTCGATAAACCGTGCCGCTTGATAAATCAGAATACCCGGATTTCATCTGATATCATCGACCGTTTTAACATCACCAAACGCAAGGTCAAATATAATTCAATCGCGGGTAATCTGATTAAAGGGTACGCCGCCAGCAAAGCCTGCCGGGAAAAACGGCACGCTTTATTTGTGGCCTCGGACTCACCGATGACCACCAAAAAATTTATAGACCATTTTTTACAATTGGCCGTGAAATACCAGGATCAAGCGGCCATCATTTTGCCGGCCATTCTGATTGATGCCCTCAAAGACAGGATGGGCAGACCTCCGCTCAAGCTACTCAATGACACTGAAATTAAGCTGCCCGGGTTAACCGATAGCTACAAACGTCAAGGTTTCAGGCTTTCTTCGCTGCTGTTTGCCAACCCCCATTTATTCGATATGAATACGGCCAATATCGCATACAGTCTTCGCAAAGCCCTTAACCCCAATGCCCAGCTAAAATTATTTAAAATCACCCGCAACCTGGGATACCCCAATGTCTACTCCAAATATTTTGCCAGAAAAGATTTGAGCATAAAAGAGGTTGAAAACATCACCTCCGCCTTTTTTAAAGGTCAGTTAAAACTCATCCCGATGTCCGGTGAAGAATCCACTTATGATTACGACGGCACCGATTTCGAATATCAGGTGCTAACCAAAATGCTCCGTACCTCCTAAAGCTCAATGCAGCAGATCGCAAAACCAAAAGCAAATCCCAAAGATAACAATACGACCAGCCCTAATCAGGTGGCTGCATTTTTTGATTTCGATGAAACCCTGCTGCAAGTCGAAAGCGGCCGCTTGGGTATTCAATGGCTTTGGGATCGACGCCTGATGCCGATTGGCTATGTGCTGAAAATTCTGGTGTGCGCGTTCTTTTATCGGCAGGGGTTGCTTTCAGAAGAACGCATGGTCAAGATTCTGTTGACGTATTATAAAAATAAACGCCTGGTTGATTTTCAAAAAGGAGCGACGGAATTTTATCAAGCATACTTGAAACCCTGTCTGGCGCCTGCAATTGTTGCCAGAGTGCAAGATCATAAAACACAGGGCCATGTACTGGTGTTAATCTCCGGCTCGGTCCGCTATATGCTCAAGCCGGTCGCCAAAGATCTTGGATTCGATCACCTGTTGTGCACTGACCTGGAAGTCAATGCCGACGGCCAACTGACCGGCAGACCGCTCGGACCTGTATGTGTCGGGCAAAATAAACAAAGATTAACTTTGGCGCTGGCCCAAAACATCGGATTGGATCTTCAAAGATCCTATGCCTACGGCAACCATCCTTCTGATCTTCCGCTATTAGAGATCGTCGGCCACCCGCATGCGGTCGCACCCAATCGCATTCTTAAAAAAATCGCCCAGCAACGCTCCTGGCCCATCCTCAATTATCGTTAAGCGGATGCGCTCATCACAAAGGGTGCAATTTTGGTTGCAGTGTAAACACAACCGTATATCAGTTCATATCCCGGATTCGTGCAGCCTCGCGAAAATCGTATCGAAAATGTCAACTTTGGTTGCGCATCTTTTCAATCTCCCACAACATTTACCTGAAGCCCCTGTCAACCCTGATTAACAATTTAGCCGCAAAAATTGGGACCCTCTCTAGCAAATGCAACCAGCCGAAATCATATTACTTAAAATTTGTATCCCCCTTCTTTAGACTGTCACAAGTTTTTTGAAATCCGTCTAGTTGTCAACTTTTGGCATGTTGGTTGCTCTATGACTAGAGCAAACGAAGAAGGAGGGTGGCGCAATGAGATACTACAAAGCAAGTTACAACGGCTCGGTTGCCGATGGAATGAAGTATAAAGAGCACGGCAGCGAAAAAGATGTCTTCCAGCTTTTCCCGGAGCTCAGAGCCATCATCGATCGCATCCCCCTCCGAACCATCGATTTCAGAATGGCAAATGGCGATCGGCTCAGAATTTACGATATTCATCACACCGAAAAGCTGCATCATTGAAATTATCAAAAATTTGCAGAAGGATGGTCATCATGAAAAAAGAACTCCTATCCATTCCTGAAGCGGCCGACTTGCTGAGCTGCAGTACCCGGACGGTTCGCCGGTTGATAGAAGAACGAACCATCGAAGCCTGCAAGCTGCGAAGTTCCACCCGGGTGGTGTATGCCTCACTGCGCGCCTATATCGTCACCATCGTCAGCGATTATCAGGAGCAATACGGTGTGGCCGACTACAAGTCTTCGCAGTAAAACGTTTGACGGTGCATGTCATCAGAAGAGCGGGTGACCTTTATGGCGTTCTCAGGAAAGAATCCTATGATCGTTTATTTTCAATGTTGATCCGTATTTCAAAACGAAAAATCTACCTTAGCCACATCGCAATGATCACTTCTCCACACTGAAACAGAATCCGTAGAATTTGATATAATAAGTCCTTTGTTCTAAGCGCAGCATAAATTGTTGACGCCACTGATCGAAGTTAACCTTTGCTCTACCGCTAAACACTGCAATTCTTCTTGCAATGTTAACTTATTCAACCCTGAGCCAACCCATTGATTTGTCGAACATCTTTTAGAGATTTAGATTCATAGGGTCAACAATCGTTGCACCCTTCTTAAATTTCAATTCAGCTGTCACCGCCCTCAAACCAACCATCGGCCGAATTTTTCAAAAATATTTTGACCTGAAAAAGCTGTCCATAAATGACAAGTAAATTAATGCGTTATCGGTGAGTGCGTTCCGGTTTATTTTCTCTCCTCTCCATCTTCTGCCACTTATATCAGACCCATATCTCAAATTGGCATCTCCCTTGCTCCCTATGGCAGTCAAAAGACAGGTGTGCAGATAAAAAAGATCTTCGTAGAAAAACAGTTTCGGTCTTAAAAAATAATGGTAGTTGGCAGAGGAGGATGAAATGGGAAAATCAACTTCAAAAGAATACATTGTGGGCATTGATGTGGGATCTGTCAGTCTGAACTGCATGGTTATCGATCAGAACAAAGACATTGTTTTTGAATCCCCGTATAAGCGTCACTTTGGAAAAATCGACCAAGAGATTTCAAATCTGATTGAACATTTGTTTACGACCCTGGGAGAGAATCATATTCAATCTATTTCCTTTACCGGCAATCACGGCAAGAAGCTGGCTGAGAAACTGGGTGTCTTCTATGAATATGAGACCATCAGTCAGGTTCTGGGTGTCCTGCACATCATGCCGCAGGCCAAGAGCTTGATCTGCATGGGCGGGCAGGATACCGCCTTGATTCAGATTTTTCACGAGGCCGGCAGATGGGAACTTGAGAACTTTAGCGCCAACGGGCCCTGTGCTTCGGGCACCGGTTCGTTTATCGATCAGCAGGCCGAACGCCTGGCAACCGCTCTATATGAAAAGCAAAAGGAGACGTCCCAGAGCCATATTGATCAGATCTTAAATGACTTTATCCGTCTGGGTCTTAAAAGCGAAAAGCCCGCCAATGTGGCCTGCCGCTGCACCGTCTTTACCAAATCCGACATGATCCATCTTCAAAACAAAGGCGAAAAGCTGGAAGATATCATTTACGGGTTGCATGTCGGCAACGCCCGCAATTACATCAGCACGATTGTGGCCAATCACAAGCTTGAAGATCCGGTTGTATTTATCGGTGGGCTGTCTAAAAATGAACTGCAAATCAAGGCGTTTAAAGCCTACTATCCCGACCTTTTGGTCCCACCTTATAGCACGTCAATTGGAGCGCTGGGTGTTGCCCTCAAAGCCCTGGAATCAAACAAGGCTGACACCTTCACGCTCGATGATCTCAAGAAACTAAAGCTGTGTGCCGGAATCGCAGTGCCCGAAGCCCCTCCGCTGGTTTTGCAAAAGACCAAGGTGGCTGACGCCCGGCAATGCAGCCCCAACATATTGGCGGTCAAAACCGCTGCTTATCTGGGTATTGATATTGGCTCCACGACCACCAAGTACGCATTGATCGGTGAAGACCTCAAGCTGATCCATAAAAATTATGTTCACACCCAGGGCAAACCGGTCGAAGTCACCCAGCGCCTGCTGCAGCAAATCGTTGATGAACTGGGTGACAAAATAAAAATCAAGGGTGTGGCAACAACCGGTTCAGGCCGTTATGTCATCGGTGACTTTTTAAACGCCGATTTGGTCATAGATGAAATTACGGCTCACGCTAGAGGCGCAGTTCATATGGATCCGCAGGTGGACACCATTTTTGAAATTGGTGGCCAGGACGCCAAATACATTTCGCTGGTCAACGCCAATCCGCTGGATTTCGACATGAACAAAGTCTGCGCCGCCGGCACCGGCAGTTTCTTACACGAATTGGCCAATAAATATGGCATCAATATTGTTGGTGAGTTTCAGGACATCGCCCTTGCGGCCAAAGCGCCGGTCAAGCTCACCGATCGGTGCACTGTTTTTATGGAGTCAGACCTTGTTGCCTATGACCAGCAGGGCGCCACCAGAGAAAACCTGATGGCCGGACTTTGCTATGCCATTGTCCACAATTATTTAAACCGAGTGGTTGGCAAAAGAACGATCGGTGAGCGTATCATGTTTTTAGGGGGGCCGTCTTTAAACAAAGGTGTCGTGGCGGCCTTTGAAAACGTGCTGAACCGGGGCCTAGTCGTACCCCCGCATCGTGAGGTGCTCGGCGCTTATGGCGCAGCCATTGCCGTTCAGGAAAAAATGAAAACCGAATCCATAACCCAAAGCACCTTCAGGGGCATGTCGGGCGCCATCAGCGATCGCATGAGCTTCACTGAAAAAGTGTGCCGCGTCGATCCCCATTGTCACAATCAGTGCAAGCTTAAAATTTATCATTTTGACAACCGGCGCAGCATCTGGGGCGGCGAATGCGGCCGCCATGAATTGGCCCGCAGTCATGGCAAAAAAACCGAAGACTATTTCAAGCGTCAGCGAATGCTGTGGGAAACCCATATGGCCGGCGTGTATACCACGCTCGAGGACCGGCCGGTTATGGAAATCGACGGTCGGCCGACCATCGGGATGCAACGGGCGCTTTATGGGCATCATACGGCCATCCTGTGGGCGCATTTTTTCGACCGCCTGGGCATGCGCCTGGTGCTCACCCCGCCAACCAACGCCCATATCTCCAAAAAAGGAATCGAGCGCGCAGTGGACGGCGTCTGTTATCCGGTAAAAGTTTCCTATGGTCACATGGCGTACCTGGCCGGCAAAACCCAGTACCTGTTTATACCAAGCCTGATCAAAATGGCCACTCCCAAGCCTTCTGAAACCGGGTTTTACTGTCCGATGGTTCAAAGCAACGGGTATATGCTGCGCATGGCACTTGACCTTGATCCCGCAAAGATTATCAATCCGGTCGTCCATCTTAAATACAATCCAGATATGCTGGCCGTGGAGTTGCACCAGCAAATCGGACCCCGCTTAAACTGTTCCCGGCGCGCGATCAAAGCCGCATTGCACTATGCCCTCGGCCGCCAGCAACAATTTGTCACAGACATGCTGCAGCATGGGCATCGAATCCTTCAAAAAATAGACCCCCATACGCCGCTGCTCTTTGTTACCGGCCGCCCCTACAATCTTTATGATGACCGCTTAAATTTGCGGCTCGGTCAGAACCTGGCCAAAATTGGGCTGACGGCCTTGCCAATGGATTTTATCGACGTCAGTGCAGAGGATTTAGCGCAATTTCCTTCCATGTTCTGGGGGCTGGGCGCTCAGATTCTCAAAACGGCCAAGATCGCCGCAGCCAAGGAAAATATTTACGGATTGCATCTGACCAATTTCGGCTGCGGTGCGGATTCATTTATTGAGCATTTTTACAAATCCATCATGGCAGACAAACCTTACCTGATACTCGAACTCGACGAGCACAGTGCGGCCGCCGGCGTGATGACCCGTATTGAAGCCTACAAAAATGTGATTGAAAACAGCATGCAAAAACGTCAATCCGAAACGCAACTTAAAATGATCAATGAATAGAGGTGAACACCATGGAATCTATAACTGCAAACAACACCAATTCACTGTCAGATAACATCGGCAAATTTCACCTGCCGAACAAGACGGTTTTAATTCCTGAAATGAACCGTATCGGTTCCCATTTGATAGCGGCAACCTTTAGAAGTTTCAACATTAACGCCCGTGTGCTGCCAACCTACAAAGGGCTTGACATCGGGAAAAAATATACTTCCGGCAAAGAATGCTTTCCGTGCCAGGTCACGCTGGGTGATGTCCTGCTCTTCCTTAAAGCCGAGCAGAAAAAACTGGGCGCCGCTTTTGATCCGCAAAACTATCTGTATTTTTTACCCGAATCCGACGGGCCCTGCCGGTTCGGCATGTACAATAAGTTCCAGCGCATGGTGCTGGATTCTTTTCCCGGGCTGGATAAGGTAAAAATTGTATCGATCACCACCAAGGACGGCTATTCACTTGACGGGATGATTGAACCGAATCGGATGCTGGATTTCAGAAAGGCCAGTTATATCGCCGTGGTAGTAGCCGACATCATGGAGCGCCTTTTGTGGCGCATTCGACCCTATGAAACCCAAAAGGGCATTACAGATGACTTTATCGAAAAATCCAGGCGACAGATGATGTCCGTTTTTGAAGCCCACGCTGCCGCAAAAGAGTTTGACAGGATCCTGGATAAACTCGAAGAAATCGCCCGAAACGGAAGGTCGCTGATTGATCCCGCTATAGCGCCGAAACCCTTGATCGGGATTGTGGGAGAAATCTTTTTAAGAATGCATGTGCATTCCAACCAGGATTTGATCCGGATGCTTGAACGCCACGGTGCCGAGGTCGTGAATTCTTCACTGGCCGAATGGGTGAATTACATCACCTATGGGCAGTTGAGGCAGAATAAGATTGCTTTGCGGTTAAACCTGAAACATCTCAACTTCGGCCATTTAAGACACCACATACACAACATTCTCGGTTTTGGCGGAGATCTTTTCTACCAGGAAATGAGACAAAAACAATTCTACAGAAGGGTCTGCCGATTAATTGATGTTGAACATGACCACAAAGTAAACCACCTGGAAAAGCTGCTCAAAAAGACCGATATTTTTACGTTTGATGTCACCACCGAGACCTGCCTGAGCATTGCCGCAATTTTGCAATTTGTAGAAGAAGGCTACAACGGCGTGGTCAATGTCTACCCGTTTACCTGCATGCCGGGTATGACCACATCGGCCATTGTCAAACCTGTGATGAGCAGGCGGCGGGTTCCTTATCTGGATACGCCTTATGACGGAAGCTTGCAGCCGGGTCGGGAGACAGCCATCCGGACCTTCATGCATCAGGTACATCAGCATTTTGAGCGCAATGGCAGAAAAGGTCGCATTCAACTGCAGGCAGCATGAAGCCCAAATACGGATATCGATATGCCGCTAAACCATTTTGAACATACGGTGCAAAAGCACGCTCAAGTTTCTAGCAGGTCAATTTCAGACCGGACCGAGCAGTCGGTGGCGTCAAAAAATGGCATGAAAAAATTAAGCATCTGCCGGCTGTTTTGCGGGGGATTGGTCTTCACTGGTTTGACGGTGGGTATATTCTGGTATCAATTTTCAAAAATTCCTGCGGGCAGCAGACCGCCACTGGGCGAACAACTGCAATGGGGCTATTTGTTCTGGCTGTTGCTTTTTTTACCCATCGAGACATGTGCCGCCGGTTTGCGAATCTGGGTGATTAGTCGTGTGTTACAGCCTGGCGTAAGCTTATGGACCTGCCTGAAGGCCGAGTGGGCCAATCTGGGACTGGCCATGCTGACCCCTTCGCAAACCGGCGGGGGTATCGGTCAGGTTTACATTTTGTGCCGCGGGGGCATGCAATTTGGTACGGCCCTGACCGTCAGTTTAATTTCTTTTTTGGGCAGCATGGTCATTTTACTGTTCGTTGGTCTCCATTCCCTTTTGATATCCGGGCCTGAACACCTGACCGCCTTTTTCCAAGGCGCCTTTTTACTCTTTTTTTTGGTTTTTAGCGGTCTGATTGCTGCTGCTTGCTGGCCCGCATCTGTGCGTTGGGTGGTTTTACAGATTTCCTCAGCGGTCAGCACGGTAGGCCAAAGAAGCGGTTCACAAGACAGCTTACCGTGCTCAAAGGATACTCGCCTCAGCCGTGCAGTTGAATACCTGCAAACCCTTTTAAACAAAATAATCGACCTTTGCTATTTGCACCAGAACAACATACGCCTTTTTTTCCGTCTAAATCATAGAGGCTTTTTGTGGGTATGTCTCTTAAGCCTGGTCTTTATGCTTTCACGCTCGATGATAGCATTTTTATGTCTTCGCTTTCTGGGAGTTGAGACCGCAGGTCTGGGGCACGTGCTTGAAACCCAACTGAGTCTGATTTTTCTGATTTACTTTGCACCAACCCCCGGCAGTTCAGGTCTGGCCGAAGGGGCCTCAATGTTAATGATGGACAGCAACCTACCCGCAGCACTGATGCCTTATTATAATTTGCTGTGGCGCTGCACGACATTTTATTTGCCGGCCATCGCCGGTCTGCTTTTATTGTTGTGGACGCTGATGCAGGATGCCCGCCGCGCTGGCCGCCGCTGATTGGCATAAAAAATATCATATCCAAAAAGTGTGACTGCGCGGGACTTAGCAGGACCAGGTGACCTTCCCCGGTATGATTGCTCGATGATAGCATTAATCCATGAATCAACACGGTTCTTATGACCAACCCCATAAGCTGAGGAGGGCCCCATGAAAAAAAATTTCATTGTTTTGCTTGTCGCTGTTTGTTTTTTGTTTATCAGCGTTTACCCGGCCCCTGTTGCCGCCGGCAAGCGCCATCACCAGCGCATTTTGTGCAATGATAAGGTAAAGGTGATGACCCGCAATCTGTATCTGGGCGCCGATATCTTCCAGGTGCTGGCAGCCGCCCAGAATCCGGATCCCGCCCTTGGCGGATTGGATGTTCCCATTGCTGTGGCAACCCTTTTTGAGACCGTGCAATATACCAATTTCCCCGAGCGGGCCGAAGCGATTGCCAAAGAAATCTGGATGACCCGGCCGCATCTGATCGGCCTACAGGAAGTGTCGCTGTGGTATACCCAATCGCCGAGTGATTTTTTTATGCCGGGGCCAGACGGTCTTCCGATGCCCAATCCAGACCAGGCGCTCGCAGATGATCTGGCTTATGATTATTTGACGCTTCTGTTGCAGGCTCTGGAAAACCGGGGATTAAATTATGAAGTGGCTGAAGTGGCCTTCAATGCAGACGTCGAAATGCCCATGCTGACTGGATTTTCCGAAGAGGGTCTCCCACTATTTGATGACCTGCGTATGGTGGATCGCGACGTCATCCTGGTGCGTTCTGATGTAAATGCCTCAAATACAGCCTGGGGAAACTACGATGACAGCGTGCGGGAAACAATCGGCGGCGTTACCCTCGAATTCAAGCGCGGCTGGGCGGCGGTGGATGCCGAAGTCTGCGGCGAAACCTACCGCTTCGTCAACACACACCTTGAAATCGCCAGCGAACCGGGTAGTGTTTTCAGGTTGGTTCAGACAGCGCAGATGAATCAGTTATTAACACGTGTTCTGATCAATGAAACCAAACCAATTCTGCTTGTCGGGGATTTTAATAGTTCACCTGAGCATGTCCCGGACATTGGTTGCATACCGGACGGCACCTATTGTGCTGAATATATACCGCCTTACATGCAAGCCACAATGTTTGCCGGTTACCTGGATACCTGGGAGCTGATATTCTGGCCCCGCGACGGTTACACCAGTGGTTTTGATGAGTTTGTCAGTGACCCGACGGCCGAATTGTACGAGCGCATCGACCTGATCCTGATCAAGCCAAAAGAAAAAGAAATCAAAAATGTTATCGCCATTACCACCGGAGACCAGCCCTTCAGCATGACCTCCGGTGGACTGTGGCCGTCCGATCATGCCGGTGTGGTGGCCCGCATCAAATTCTCCCGCTGATTTCAATGTGATCTATCAGAAGAGGGCTGAAGTGAATATCTGATTCGCTTCAGCTTTTTTTGTCAGAACGCCTCTGTCTATTGCTGGTATTTGGAACTCCGTATTAAAAGGTGCAACTTTTGTTGACCTGTCAACCATGGTTGCGCGATTCTAACTAATTGATATCATATTATTTTACTCACATATCGCCGCAATGGGCAAACATGTCTCCTCTCCTGTTGCTTCTGCTCTTGGGATAGTGCACATCATAGTACCTTGTGGCAAGTGGATTAGCGATCGCAGCCCTGCAAGGTAAGTGCCATAACGACTTGACATTAAATGAAATTTTTAGGCTAAAAATTTTGGCCTCAAAACCAATGCCAAATCCGAAAATAAATGTCCGTTTTGGAATGCTCGTTGCAAAAAGATGGGTTTTAAATAGGATGCCGACAACTTATCCAGTGCCCGTTTCTAGAGATAGATAGTATAGGGAGGCGTTGATTTGGCAGCTGTTGAGGACATAGGGATAGAGAATGTATAGCGGCATTTTAATTGACAGACGAGAGGTGGTATAATATTGTTTTTAATGAGGATTCGCTACCCAGCCCACATTACCAGCACTGCTAATTCGAAATTGACAGCAAACGACATCTCTACCTGACCTGCATGCGATAGCAGCCGGCGCGTTAATTTTTGCACCTCATAAAGGCAACTGTAAAAAGAGTATGAAGCAATGCTTGGAATTAATCTAAGACAAAATTCCCGCTTGATTGCGCTTTCGCTGATCATTGCTTACTTGGTATTTTTCAGCGCCTGCCGCAATGATTCCCCCCGCCAGATTGCGCCTAAAGTGGTTAACGGTACGCTCGACCTTAGCGACTGGGATTTAAGCGCAGACGGCCCGCTGAATCTTGTCGGTGAATATGAATTTTACTGGAACCAGCATCTGTCCCCATCTGATTTTG
>JASJAN010000053.1 GCA_030066985.1 Desulfobacterales bacterium | reverse complement strand
GCTGGCCTTTGATCCCGGACACGATCCAGCTGAAAAGCTGGCCCGGATTCAGTTTCCCACCTCAGGTGAGGCGCAGTGAGTGGCAGTTGGCAATATGCGGGTTAAGCAGACTAGGGATTCCAGCTTATTTCAGACACGATAACCATTGCATATCATCTTTTCTAAATTCCTTGCGATACCCATTTGAAACCTTATGTTGAATAGGGTGCTCAGATATGGCTGATCCTGTGTTTTACAGAAACCGTTTCACGTAACATAACCCATTAACCTCTCAGAATTTAGCTAAAGCAAACGATTATGTCCGCACAAAATCGACCCAAAATTGGCGTTGTCGGGGCCGGTGGTGCCATCGGCGACGCCGTGTGTCGTGATTTGGCTGGAGAATATGATGTGGTTGCGCTGGTTGGTGCCAAGGAGCGCCTGCCGCAAACGGAAACCAACCCATCGCTTGCGTGGCGCTATTGTGAACTTTTCTCCAGACAGGTTGTGGAAAAGGCCATAGCGGGCTGCGATGTCATTATTTACCTTGCCCACACCAGGGTCCCCACCGCCCGCCTGGATCAGACAGAGTCTGAAAACATGGACCTGCTCATCGCCGATAATGTCGCCCGGGCCGCCCATATCAGACAAATCAAACAAATCATTTATTTAGGCAGCCTCCTGCCGCAAGGTCCTTCTTCAGCCGAATTTGTAGCGCAGCGTAACGAGGTGATTGAAGCCCTGTCAAATTATGGCACACCGTTAACCGTCATACGCGCCGGTTTAGTGGTTGCACCGGGCAGCAATGCGGTTCAACTGATAGCCAAGATGGCAACCCGCTTGCCGGTCGTATTGATGCCGCATTGGGCTGATAAGCGCAAACAACCCATAGCGGTCGTTGATGTCATCCGAGCGATTCGATATTGTCTGGGCAATCCGCAGACATACGGCCAGGATTATGACATTGGCGGCCCCTTGGTCATGACTTTTCGCGAATTACTCCAAAAAGCCGCAAAATCGTTGAAAAAGAAATCCCGTATCATTACCGTCCCCTGCTTTCCGGGTCGTCTTTACAAATGGTACCTGCGCCTCCTTGACCGGCATGCCCACCCTGCCCTGATCCAGTTGATCGTTGAAGCCCTGCGCCATGATTTGACGGTGCGGGATAATGTGCTACAGCAATTTATTGCCAAAGATTCGGTGATGCCGCGTGAGATGATTGAGCCTTATGTTGCAAGAAGCGGCAAAGTCCCATCAAATCCGCGCCGGCCGTTTCGAAAACAGTATATGGCCGGCCTGCGGTCCAAAAGCAATGTGCGCTCAATTCAACGCATTGCGCTACCACAGGGGCGTAACGCCGCCTGGATGGCGGACACTTTTTTTCAATGGCTTCCACGCTTCGCGCGCCCATTTGTCCTTTGTGAGGTCGATGAGGCCGGCGACTGGCGAATCTTTAGCCGTTTCCCCAGGCTGCATTTTATCACCTTAAGTTTTCAGCCAAACCATAGTTCGCCGGATCGACGCATGTATTTCATCACAGGTGGTCTCCTGGCTAGAGGGCATGACGCGTTAACACCGAGATTTGAATTTAGGGATGTACTGCACGGCCGCTATACCATTGCAGCGATACATGATTTCAGGCCGCAGCTGCCTTGGATATTCTATGTCCTTACCCAGGCGGTCATTCATCTGATAGCCATGCGCACTTTCCAAAAGGTCATGAAACAAAAGCAGATCGAAAGCGCTTAGGCATTAGAAAGATTGTTTAATAAAGGGAGATAACTGCGGACTTCATCCGATGGTGCGTACCGATTTGCGGAAGATGCATGCACACATGATTGGATCTTAGCATTTCTTGAAACGAATTTAAGCTTCTTGATTTAAAAAACGCTCTTAATGTAATTTTTTCAGAAAATCAGTTAACGCCACAAAATTGTTAACATTTGCTGTAGCTATGATATTTCTATGGACGTCTGCGTTGTGAAGTCAGATATGCTCTCCGGGCCGTAAGTCAAATCCCAATATTACAGCGTTGCAGTATCCCATTTGACGTATGGTTTCTGGCTTACCCCTAAACACGATTTGTTTATCCTAAATTTAGTGCACAACCACCCCTTACCTTCTATAAATACGTCAAATACCTTTTGTTTACCTATCATCTGTCATTTTCAATTTTTCCGATATAAGGAGGCTTACATGGGCAAACGTGTTGTCATCGACACCGATGAATGTACCGGTTGCGAAACCTGCGTGGAATTGTGTCCGGATGTTTTCAAATTCAATGAGGACGACGAGGTGGCTGTCGTCATTAAAGCCGAAGGTGGTCCCGAGGACTGCATTGAGGACGCCATCGACAGCTGCCCGGTGGAATGTATTCACTGGGAAGACTAAGACTCACCTCAAAAAAGCGTAACAGGAGGAAACCATGAACGGTTTTTACGGTCGCATCCTCAGCATTGATCTGAATGGCAAAGAATTTAAGATTGAAACGCCTGCGGATGAACTTCTGACGGATTGTCTCGGTGGCAAGGGTTTGGCCACCCGTCTGCTGCTGGAAAGAAATCCCATCGGCGTGGATCCGCTGGCACCGGAAAATCATTTGATTATCAACACCGGACCTTTTTGTCAAAGCAGGCTCTGGGGCGGCAGCCGCTATGGTGTTTTCACCAAATCCCCTCTGACGGGTTTTTATGTGGATGCCTATTCCGGCGGCAAAGTACCCGAGGCCGTCGATGCAGCCGGCTACGATGCCATCATCCTTGTCGGAAAAGCGGATCAGCCCACCATCTTGTCCATCCATCCTGATGGGGTGGAATTTCATGATGCCGGTGATCTGTGGGGCAGCGATACCTACACGGCCGAAAAGGAGGCTTTAGCGCGTTTTGCGCCCAACAAGGAAGGTTTTCGCAAACCCGGGGCGGTGGTCATCGGTCCCGCTGGAGAAAAAATGGTCAAATGCGCCCTGATCAACAATGATAAATGGCGCTGTGCGGGCAGAGGCGGCGTCGGAGCTGTTATGGGGTCCAAACATCTCAAAGGCATCGTTTTTCAGGGCGATCGCAAACGCGAGCTCGCCAATCCCGACGGCATTGTCGCCTACGGCAAAAGCTTTATGAAAACCCACACAAAAGAGCCCGGCGTGGAAGCTTTCCGAGCCATGGGCACAACCGCGGTCGTCGCACTGACGAATACGGTCGGCGCATTTCCGGCTAAATACTTTCACCAGGGCACCTGTGACCACTGGGAAAAAATCAGCGGCGAAACCTATCATGAGGAGCATGAAATCAAACCCAATGCCTGTGCCAAATGCTTCATCGCCTGCGGGCGCATGGCCAAGCTTAGCAAAGGACGCCATAAGGATTTGAAGCTTGAAGGCCCCGAGTACGAGACCATCATGGTTTTTGGCGGTTTGTGCATGGTCGACGATATGGCGGAAATCGTCTATCTCAATGACATCTGCGACCGCCTGGGGTTGGACACCATCACAGCCGGCAATCTGTGCGGCTTTACGATAGAGGCCAAAGCGCAGGGGCGGCTGGATTATGATATCGACTACGGTGAGGTGGACAAGATCGCCGACTTACTCGAAAAAATTGCTGCGCGTGAGGGCATCGGTGACATCCTGGCCGACGGCATCGTTGCCGCGGCCCGTGAGTGGGGTGCCGAAGATCTGGCCATTCATGTCAAAGGCATGGAACCATCCGGTTACGACCCGCGGGTGCTCAAAGGTATGGGAT
The DNA here is from genome assembly GCA_030066985.1 of Desulfobacterales bacterium. Lineage (NCBI taxonomy): Bacteria > Pseudomonadati > Thermodesulfobacteriota > Desulfobacteria > Desulfobacterales > Desulfobacterales bacterium. The sequence goes on along the minus strand of JASJAN010000053.1, from coordinate 23,397 downwards.
TGTCCTTTGCCACCGCACCCAGGGGCGCCTGTCATTTGCGAACCACCTTTTATAAGCCTGAAATCGAAGGCAAAATTCCCCCTGAACAGATAGAAGGCAAGGCTGAAATGTTAACCGATTATGAGGATCGCATGAACATATTTGACACCTTGATCTTGTGCCGTTTTTACAGGGATCTGTACCAGTGGGAGGATCTGGAAGAAACCATAGAATTGGCTACAGGCCGGCAGTTTTCAAAGCCGGAACTTCGCGCCATGGCGGCCAAGATTGCCACCATGACGCGGCAGTTCAATATCAACGAAGGCTGGCAGCCCAAAGACGACCTGCTGCCCAAAAGATGGCATGACGAACCACTACCATCCGGCCATGCCATTACCGCCGAAGAGATGGACTACATGCTCAAGGATTACTACCGGCTGCGGGGCTGGAACGACCAGGGTTTTCCTGAAGACACGTAGCCCATGGATTCATCGAAAACCGAAGACCTGGCGGATTGGCCGAACATGGTCTATAACGTACCATAAATACCGCCTTAGAAAAATATTGGGCCGCTTTCAGCAACCCTTTAACCTTAGATACGTATTGAATTAAAGAGGTGACAATGGGAATAAATCCCTTAACCATTTGCCGCCATTTGCGCCTGGGCAGCATGGTTGTTCTATCCTGCCTGTTGACTTTCTTGCCGGTGGGCGCCTTTGCCGCACAGGATGCGAAGGAACGACTCCACCAGTTTTTGAAAAACGATATGGCTTTTTCCAAGACCGAGTTCAACAGCTTCAAAGAAGGAAAGACGGTAACCAAGATATTGGAAACCGACACAAAGCATGAAATCGGAATTTTCAGTATCGCCAGAATCAACGTTTCAGAAGATTTCTTTTTAAAGAATTACCGCGATAAGGGAATGAACCTGGAGACAGCCTCGGCTGGTTCATGGGGCATCATAAGCACGCCTCCTCAAATTGAAGATCTTAACGACATAACCCTTCCAAAGGAGGATATTCAGGATCTGAGGACCTGCGAGCCCGGCGACTGCAAAGTGAAAGCGCCTATTGAGGCAATTCAAAAAATCAGTCAGCTCGATGCGAAAGCGCCGGATTTTGAGGCCAAGGTCAATCTACTGATACAGCAGGATACGGTTGACTATCTGAACAAATATTTGAAAGACGGCAACAAAACACTGGTGGAATACGGCGATAAAAAAAAGCCCGTGCAACTCGCAGAGCAATTTCAAGGGCTGCTGAAAGCGTCCCCTTACCTGGAGCGCTACGTACCGGAGCTCTATGCCTACCTGGACAAATTCCCCAATGGTCAACTGGATCATGCTGAAGATGTCTTCATATGGCTCAAAGAGGATTTTGAGAAGGGAAAGATGCGGCCCATTCTCAGCATCAGTCATCTGGTCCTTTACCGCCCGCAAGGATCCAAAGGGAATCCAATCGTGGCCTCAAAGCAGCTGTACGCAGCGCACTATTTTGAAGCCAGTCTCAGTCTGACAGTCCTATTTGAAGATCCCGATGGCACCGGCAACAGCCTGTATCTGCTAAATGTTACCAGAGCGCGGCTTGACATTTTACGCACAATCCCCGGCATTTTTGCCGGAAAGCTGTATAAGGGCGCTCGCAATATGATTCATGAAAGAATGATTGCGGTGAAGCGGAATATGGAAGCAAAAATGGCGGCCGGGAATTAAGGCATTGAGATAACAGACTGGGCCGTCGCTGTCGATGTTGCAATGAGCAAGCGGTCGTCTTCACCGCCCAAAGCGTTTCGTCCAAAACCAAATCAATTTACATGGTATGACATAAGTAAAGATAATCAGGAGGTGCAAAATGAGTATGTTTTGTTATCAGTGCCAGGAAACTAGAGGTGCAATTGCCTGTACAGGAAAAAAAGGCATTTGCGGGATATCTGAAAATTGTGTGCATCTTCAGGATCTTACCCTGCATCTTGTAAAAGGAATGTCATTCTTTAGCACCAAAGCAAGAGAAAAGGGAATTGAAAACGATGAATTAAACCGATTTATTATTGAAGTTTTGTTTGAGACAGTCACCAATGTTGTTTTTTCGGAAGAGGTATCTCTAGACAGAATCACCAAAGCACTGGAATTGAGAGAAGCGATAAAGCAGGCCTATCTTGACGCGGGGGGAGAGCTTCCGGATGACCTTCCGGCATGTGCAACATGGACCGGCACGCCGGACCAGTATTTGGACAAGGCCAAATCTCTTTCAGGTCAGATAGATGCCCCTGACGAAGATACAAGATCCGCTCGGGCGTTAATCGTCTATGGCCTCAAGGGGATGGCGGCCTATACAGACCACGCCTTCCATTTAGGATATGAAGATGCCAATATTTATGCGTTTACACAAAAGGCGATGGCGGCTTTAACGGATGATTCTCGATCGCTTGATGATAATATCGGTCTTGTACGTGAAACCGGGAAATTCGGCGTAGATGCCATGGCGCTTCTGGACAAGGCCAATACCGAAACTTATGGCACGCCGGAAATATCGACAGTCGATCTGGGTGTAGGAAGCAATCCGGGCATCCTGATCAGCGGACATGATTTAAAGGACCTGGATGAATTGCTGAAACAATCTGAAAACAGTGGTGTTGATATTTATACCCATGGAGAAATGCTGCCGGCCCATTCTTATCCGTTGCTAAAAAAATATGACCACCTGAAAGGCAACTATGGGGGGGCATGGCATGAGCAGAAAAAGGATTTTGAAACCTTTAACGGCCCGGTTTTGTTGACCTCCAATTGTCTTGTCCCGCCAAAAGACAGTTATAAGGAAAGGCTCTATACAACCGGGCTGGTAAGGTTTGATGGTGTCACCCATATTGAAGACAGGCAAGAAGGTGCCGCAAAAGACTTTTCAAAGATCATCGAGCAGGCAAAAGCATGTCCTCCTCCCGAGGAAATCGAAACCGGTGAAATTACCTGCGGGTTTGCCCACCAACAAGTTCTGTCGCTGGCAGAAAAAGTGATAGATGCCGTTAAGAGCGGTGCCATTAAAAAATTCGTTGTCATGGCAGGATGTGACGGTCGAATGAAAAGCCGTGAGTATTACACCCAGTTTGCTGAAGAATTGCCTTCCGATACCATTATCATGACAGCAGGGTGTGCTAAATTCAGATACAATAAATTGAGCTTGGGTGATATCGGGGGTATCCCACGAGTGCTGGATGCAGGGCAATGCAATGACTCGTATTCTCTTGCCGTTATCGCTCTCAAGCTGAAGGAAGTTTTTGGATTGAAAGATATAAATGAACTCCCCATTGTCTATAATATTGCCTGGTATGAACAAAAAGCGGTGCTTGTCCTGCTTGCGCTGCTGTCGTTGGGAGTCAAAAATATCCATCTGGGTCCAACCCTTCCGGCATTATTATCACCCAATGCACTCAACGCACTCATTGAGAATTTTGGAATGAGCGGCATATCCACTGTCAACCAAGATATGCAAAAATTTATGGCGTAGATTCGGATAAATTATTACCTGAATCTTGCATGAAAATTAATGCGAAGTTTAGATTATATTAAATGACAGCCGGTTAGACAACTTATAGATGTAATCCAAAATACCAATCAGATATATAAGGATGAAAATCATTTTATCTCATTAATTTTCACCCTTGGAACAACGCGGCGAGCCGGAAGGCCTGCAAGCCTTGCAGGCCCTCCTTTATAGTGTCCTTCATCATTCAGGCAAGCGTTGCACCTACCCTTCTTGCTCCTTTAACCAGGCGTGCCCTCGCTCCATAGCCTCTTCGATTGACTCGAACACCACCCGGTGGGCAGGAAAAACGTTTTCCTTGCCGATGGCGTTGAGTATTTCGGTGCGTTCCAGGAGTTCGAAAACGTGAGGGGCGACCCCCGCCAGCAATAGCAAATTTCCAGATTCACGCAATTCTATAGCGTAGCGTGCCAGCCACTTGAGGGTTGTGTTGGGCAAGGTTTCGATAAAGCGCAAAGCTAAAATCACTACTGTATTTTTAATCCCCCGATGATCAGGTAACAAGCTCTCCAACATGGGCACTTCCGCAAAAAACTCCATGTGGTCAAAGTGTAAAATGGTCACCTTGTCGGAGGGGTAGGTTTCAGGCACATCAGATTCCTCATAGCGTCCGCTCTCGTTGGGAACCAAACGCGTTAAGCGCACACGGCGGGCAGAGGCATAGATATAAAGGATCATCGACAAACCGGCCCCCAAAAACACCGTATATTGAAGGGGTATGAACAAGGCTGAGACAAAGGTCAGCAACCCCGTCGCGGCAGCTCCCTTTGAGGAACGCCAGACCAGTCGTGCGTCGGGAACCCTGGCAACGATGAGTTCAACGGCCACCACTGCCAGAATGCCGCCAATGATGCCTAGCGGAACGGTTTCCGCCAGATTGCCCAACAAAAGGACAATCAAAATCACCCACAAACCTGAAAATACGCCGGCCCAGCGGGTTTTAGCGCCTGAACCAACTGAGATGCCGGTACGGGAAAGCGATCCCCCCGTGCCAAGAGATTGGAAAAAACATCCGCACAAATTGCCCAATCCCTGGCCGATGAAGTCGCGGGACTGGCTGGTGCGGCTGCCGTCTGGGTTGGGCACTGCTGTGCCAATAGCTGCTCCTTGTGTTAAGGCCACCAGGGCCACGGCCAGAGAACCCAGCGCCAGTTTCGGCATCATTGCCGGATCGGGCAGGACCATGCTAGGCAAACCGCTGGGAATCTGGGCCATGTTGCCCACAAGTTCCACCGATGGCAACTTGAGCAGATTGACCACCAGGGTACCGATGATAAGGGTGATGACAGCGGAAGCCTTTTCCGTTTGGGGAATCATTTTCAGGATGACCATGGTAATGATGGTACCACACCCCACCACCGTTGTGGCCGGATCCCAGTGGCCCATGTGGGCCGCCCAGTCAGCGATTTTGAGCAGCTTGTTGGTGCCAACCGGTGCATAGCCGGTTAGGTCACCGAGTTCTCCCACGATTACCAGAAGCGAGGCGCCGGCAACAAAGCCCGTCATGACGGAGTTGGAAACAAAGTTCACCACACTGCCCAGCCGCAATAAACCCATTGCGAGCATGATCGCCCCCACTAGAAAGGTAATCGTGAACAGGGCCGACGGGTTGCTGCTGACATTGATGCCGGCCTGCTGGATAACACTGCCGGTACATACGGCAATGGCGCTGGTGAGCGTACTGACCATCAAGATGGTGCCGGTGCTCAGGGAGGCCGCAATGGGTGCCAACATGCCGGAATACAGCCCATACACAGGGTTGACCCCAATCAGCTTTGCGTAGGCCATCCCTTCCGGGATACTGAATAAGCCTGTGGTAAAACCGGCCGACAGATCAGAAAGAAGCTCTTTGCGGGTCACTTTAAAAATCTTGAGCATAAGTTAGTTTAGATCTTGTGTAGGAAAGCACTATTTCACAAAAAGAATTAAGCCTGCACAGACAAAAAAGCATCATTTCACAGATTATCTTGGATGACAAGTTCATGAAATAACATCCTTGAGCACTTGGATTTATGGGACGTAAAGCCCAAACCCTAACCAAAGAAACCACATAAAAAAGGCGATTCACTATATGATGTCCAGATGTGATTACGGATTCACCACATCCCCTGTGACCACCGCACTGACATCATACAGGGCCCGGTCAACCATATTTTCATAATATTCAAATTGTTATCGCGTTAGATCAGTATAATTCGAGACGAGTTTGTATCATCTAATAAACCCTGGAATTACTCACCCCTAAACACGATTTGTTTATCCTAAATTTAGTACACAGCCGTCAAAATATTGGTTAGGGATGAAACGATCTTTTTATCATTTGGCATTAAATCTTAGTAAACACGATTCATTTATTTTACCTTAGTAGACAGTCATCAAAACACTAGTTCCATTTAATCTTTATTTTCGGAGGTGCAATCATGACAACTGAAACACCGGAAACTAATGGCCCGCAAGATCAGAGCGATGCCCCCGAGGACCAGGCCAGCGAACCCGAGGCCTCACCCGCCAAGGGCCGTGAAGATAGGCCGGACGACCCATCCCGACGCAGTTTTTTCAAACGGGTGGCCATCGGCGGCGGCATCGCCCTGGCCGGCGGGGGCCTCACCTACGCGGGAGCCAAGGTCGCCATCAACGGGCGCGCCATGGACAACATGGACGCGGCCATCAAAACCGACGAAACCCTCAAACCAATGGACCAGCGAAACGTGATCCTGACCTTTGCCACCAGCAAAACTCTCAACGAACAGCATCCCGAGCGCAACGAGCAGTACAGCCGGCTCCAAAATAAGAAGTTCCACTTCTACGAGGGCGCGTCGCATTTTGAGCACCGCGTGCCGTGGGACAACAGCAAGCCGGGCTACACCCAGCTGGATAAAGCCCTGCACCACGCGGCCTGGAACCCGCTCAAATCGGCCGAGACGTGGACCATGGCCCACAGCCAGCCCAATACGCGCGTACTGGGCTGGGATCAGTCCGACGTGGAGAAGGAGAAATATGAGTTTAAATCGAAGCGCGATGCGGCCTGGGCCATCAAGAGCGCCGCGCGCGTCTGGGGTGCGGTCCGCTGCGGCATCACCCCGCGCGACAAGCGCTGGGACTACGACCCGCTCTATGACATCGAAAAGTCGCGTACCCTGACCTGGGAAAGGGACTTCCCCTTCGAGCCCAAGACCGTGATCGTGATGGCGATGCCCATGGACTACGACGCCATGGCCACCGCACCAGCCTGGACCGCAGAGGCTGCCATCGGCCATGGCTATGTCATTATGGCCCAGATAGCCAATCAAATGGCCAAGTTCCTGCGTGGCCTGGGCTACCAAGCCGTCGGCGCCGGCAACGATCTGGGCATGAGCGTGGCTTATGGCGTTGCGGCCGGGCTTGGCGAAGCAGGGCGCCACTCGCAGTTGATGGTACCCGGTATCGGCCCCCGCGTCCGCCTTTGCAAGGTCTATACCGATTTCGAGTTCGTCGAATACGACAAGCCCCACGACTGGGGCATGGCGAAGTTCTGTCTGAGCTGTGGCGAGTGCGCCAAGGCCTGCCCTTCCAATGCGTTACCCAAGGTCGAAGACCCGGGCAGCGGTTGGGGGTATAAACCCCAATACGAGTTCAGTGATGAGCCCGGCTATACCTGGAACAACCATGCCGGGGTGCTGAAGTTTCATAGCGACGCCAAGAAGTGCTTTGACTTCTGGCTCGAGAATGACAGCGCGTGCGGCAACTGCGTCACCGCCTGTACCTACAACGAGCCCGACTACTGGCACCATTGGCTGAGCATGGCCTCGACCACGGTCGCACCGGGTTTCCTGCATACGCTGATGTCCCATATGCATCCCCTGTTCGGCTACGGCCGCACCGGTGATCCGTCCAAGGTTGATAAGTTCTGGGAGACCGGCAAAGGCATGCGCGTCAATCCAAGTATGAAGAATAACATCGCCACAGCCGGCAGAAGCTAAAGGAGGTAACAATGGAAAGTATTCAGTGGTTTGTTTTGGGCATAATGTTCACGCTCTGCGTGTTCGGCTTCGCATATGCATCAATTCGCGTCAAGGCACCGTGGTATGCCTGGGCCGTGCTGATCGGCGGTGCCTTCATGGTGATGTTCGGTATCGCCTGGGCCGGCTCTTCCTTCCACGAGGACATCCCCACCTCCGGCGCTTTGGCACTGACGCTTTTTACCGGACCGGGGATCGTCGCCATGGTCCTGGCCTATCGTTACTGGGTGGCGCCGGGCCTGAAAGGGGGCTAAGCATGGCAACCGACAAAAAGCATAAAACCCTCTGGCAGCGGCTGGCGTTTCCGCTCGGGTTCGCGACCCTGGTGATAGCATTTATCATCGGGCAGATCGCGGCCAAGCCCGATTACCAGGCGCTGCTCCAGGCGCTGCTGGCCGACCACAAGCTCACGCGTGTGACGGAGGCCGAAGGGGGGCAGATCGTGTTTCGCGACGAGACCGAGGACAGCTATGTGGTCATTTCCGAAGCCGAGGGGTACGGCGGACCGTTGATCATCGGGATCAGGGCCAGCGCGGAAGGCAAGATCGCCGAAATCCTCAATCTGCGCAACAAGGAAACCCCGGCCTATTTCGAGAAACTGAAAAGGAATCAATTCTTCCGTCAGTTTGGCGGCAAAACGGTTTCCGCCGATTTTCTGCTGAACGAGGACATCAATGCCGTGTCGGGGGCGACCGTATCCTCTCAAGGCTTCACGACGGCAGTGCGCAATGCTATGCACATCGCGGCCACCGAGCATTTCAAGCTGAAACCCACCTGGAAGCAGCCGGCATGGAACTTCGGCGTGAAAGAGATCGGGCTGATTGCGGTTTTCGTCCTGGCCTTCATCGTGGCCTATGCCAAGGGAAAGCCCGCAAAATGGGGCCGGCTGGCGATGCCGTTTGTGGCACTGGGTTTCGTCGGCATCTACACGAACTCGTCCCTGTCGATCGGGCAGCTGTCCGGAATCGTGCTGGGCTATATTCCAGGCTTCAAGGAGAATACCCTGTGGTGGATCATAATGATCGGCGCGTTGGGCAGCGTGCTGATTCTGGGCAAAAATATCTATTGCGGGAATGTCTGCCCCTTCCAGTACGTGGAGCGGGCCCTGAATAAGATCAGCGGCATCAATTTGGCCGTCAAGCGCGGCGTGCAAAAGTCGGCGCGCACGGTTGTCGGCTTGATGACCTGGACCGCGCTCATGTTGATTTTTCTGTCCTCCCACCCCACGCTGGGTTCCTACGAGCCCTTCAGCCTGATATTCTCGCTCACCGGGACGGGGGTGCATTGGTATATCCTACCGCTGTCACTGGTCGGTTCCTTCTTCGTATTGAATTTCTGGTGCCGGCTGTTTTGCCCCGTGGGCCATACGCTGAACAGCATAGTGCGGGGTCGGAAGCGGGTGCTGGGTGGGTCTAAAAAAGGTGCGGCCAAGCCGAAGGCAGAAGAAACGCTTCCGGCCGAACCGGAAGACAAAGGTGACTTATGGCAAAAAGAGAAGTAAAACCGTGGCACACCAAGGTAACGACCGCCCTCGCGGTCGTCACGCTGCTTTGCGTGTTCGCATTCTTTGCGCAAACGTTTAGGTCTTTCTTTCTGACCGACCACGATCCGGTACTGGTCGCCATTGAGCGCATAAAGGAAAAGGCCCAGGACAAGCAGGACTAGCCGTAGGCTCAATGGTGCGAGCTTTTTGTGCCCTATTACACACGCAGTGTTCAGGTTTCAGGATTTGGTATTCACTGACACCTGCCTGCCCACCGTAGCCTAATAGGCGAAGGCGGGACACCTGACACCCGACACCAGCTTGCCCGCCGTAGCCTAAAGGGCGAAGGCGGGACACCTGAAACCAGAGCTTAAGCCAAATAGCCATGTTTTCACTATCGGAATTCGCAACAGGACCTTAACGTATGTCCGCAACAGGATCTAATATCGGATTAAACCGCGCCCGGGAAGCTGCAAGTAAAAAAGCGGCGGCCATGGGCCATGGGCCCGTCTGGAAACTGCTGATGCGGTTTTCAGGTCCGGCGATATTGTCAATGGTTGTGGCGGCCAGCTATACCGTTATCGACGCCATTTTTATCGGACGTTTAGGGCCGGAGGCCCTGGGGGCCTTGCTGGTGGTCTTTCCGCCGATATTGATATGTATGGCCGTTAGTATGGGTACCGGTGTTGGGGCCGAATCGTTTATATCGCGTACTTTGGGTGCTGGAAACCATAAGCGCGCCAATCGATGCGCCTGCGTCGCCATTACTTTAGCGGTTCTGATCGGTGTGCTGACCGGCATTATCTACTTATCCAATTTAGAACCCATCCTGCATCTTTTCGGGGCTAGCGGGGATGTCCTGCCACTGGCAAAAAGATACATGTTCGTATTAGCCGCATTCGCCTTCCTGCACTCTGCTTTTATTGTTATCGGCAACATTTTGCGTGCTGAGGGCAGCCCTGTGATCGCCAGCGTTGCTGTGATCGTCGCGACCTTAACAAATATTATCCTGGATCCGATTCTTATTTTTGGTTTCGGACCCATCCCCCGCATGGAAATGGCCGGAGCGGCCATAGCCACCGTCATCGGCCACGCTGCAGGGTTAAGCGTATTCATCTACACCTTTTTATCCGGTCGCAGCGCCTATACATTTGGTCTGGCGAACTTTCTGCCCAGCAAACATATCCTAATTGAAATATACCGCGTTGGACTTGCCACCATTTTCCGGATGGTCGCCCTGGCAGCGGTGATGGCATTGGCAGCCACGATCGCTGCTTCTTTCGGTGTAATACCATTGGCCGTACTGGGAGTCGTCTTCCGACTGGCGCGTTTTGCATTTATGCCCACCATGGGATTGGGACAGGGAATGCTGCCGCTAATCGGATTCAACTTTGGCGCCAATCAAAAGGAGCGGGTTGGTGAAGTGGTCATCAAGGCGGGGTTGCTTGGTTTGGGCTGGGGATTGTTTTGCTGGCTGATATTTATGATTTTTCCGGCCCAGGTCATATCAACCTTCAATTCTGATCCGCGTTTTATCGCCGAAGGCGTGCGCACCCTGCGGATCTTTGTCCTGTTATTTTTCGCTATCCAGCTCCAGATCATCGTCAGTTTTTTCTTTCAGGGAATCGGCAAGGGAATACCGTCTTTTATTCTGTCTTCAGCGCGGCAGGTGCTGTTTTTAATCCCGGCGCTTCTGATACTGCCAAGGCTATTTGGCGTGGTTGGCCTCTGGATGGCATTTCCGGTGGCCGACGTTTTATCGATTCTACTGACGGTTGTCTGGATCGGTATTGAGCTCCGAAGTCAAGGCATGCCGCTTCAGGTGCGATACGCATAAAACAGAATTTAGGTATATATTAAAAATTTTTCTCAATATATTGTTATAAAAGGGAATTTTTTGATACGCGCTACAGTTTAATCCTAAACGCCGTTTGTTTATCCTAAATTTAGTACACAGGCATCAAATAGTAAATTACAGATAACAATAACAAAAAAATCGTAAGCGACATTTAAGATCACATATCTGAATAAAACATATAGCGCTTTTAGTTGTCGCAGATCGATTGGACGGAAAGGATCTTTAGGCAAAGCAATGGCAGTCATTCATCCAAGTCTGTTCTTAGTCATGGAGCGTTTTCCGGACCGAAAGGACGATTTACGGCAGCGATATCGTACTAGCGAATCCTTTCAATCCCTCTGCCAGAGCTACCAAAAATGTAATAAGGCTCTTGAGCACTGGAGCCAATCCAAACATGCCGAGGCGCCCAGCCGGCAGCGGGAATACTCGCAACTGATCACAGAATTGGAGCAGGAGATCATTCAGAGCCTGCAGGAGACATTTTAGCGTATTAAATAAAGAGAGCAAAGATCATCTGTCAAGCTGACTATAAAACCCGAGGCCAAAGAAACACTCTGGAGCAAGGTCCTGGCTGGGGGAAATTTCTATAATCAGATAACCTTTTAAGAACAAAAAGGAGATACCCAATGAAAGCATCTGATCTGTTTTTAAAATGCCTGGAAGCCGAGGGCGTTGATACGATTTTCGGCATTCCCGGTGAGGAAAATGCCGACTTCATGATATCCTTGCTCGACTCCAAAATTAAATTTGTTATTTGCCGGCATGAGCAGGCCGCAGCGTTTATGGCCGACATGTACGGCCGCATGACCGGCAAGCCCGGTGTGTGTCTGGCCACCCTGGGACCCGGTGCCACCAACCTGACTACCGGACTGGGCCAGGCCAATATGGACTGCTCGCCTGTGGTGGGCATTATCGGCCAGGCCGGAACCTATCGCCTGCACAAGGAGTCCCACCAGAACATGGATGCCGTTACCATGTTCAAGCCCCTGACCAAATGGACCACTACCGTCATGAAGCCGGACAATATTCCGGAAATCGTGCGCAAGGCCTTCAGAATAGCGACCAGTGAAAAACCCGGTGTAACGGTCATCGAGCTGCCCGAGGATGTTGCCCATGGCGAAAGCGATCTCGAGCCCATCCGCGGCAAAGCCGACGTCGAAAAGACCGGTGTCGATCCCAACCGGATTGTAGCGGCACTGAAACTGATTGCCGAAAGCAAATTTCCGGTCATGCTGGTGGGGCTGGGATGCGTGCGCGCCCGGGCCCGAACGGAAGTGGAGGCCTTTGCGGACAAATCCGGCATCTATGGGGCCGAGACATTCATGGGCAAAGGCGCCATATCAATTAAAAATGACCATGCCTTTGCCACCGTGGGGCTGGGAGCAAGGGATCTGGCCCTGGAAGGGTTCGAGAAAGCCGATCTGGTCATCACTCTGGGCTACGACATGGTGGAGTGGCATCCGGATCGCTGGAATGTGGGTGAACCCAAAAAAATTATCCATATCGACACCCAGCCGGCGGAAGTCGACTATCAATATAACATCGACGTGGAGATCATTGGCGATATTCGCAGCGCCTTGAGCGCCCTGACGGCCGGATTGACCGATGAACACACGGCGGCCCGCAGCGACAGCTATGTAGAGACCATGAGCGGAGTGCGCCAGACCATGATGGCCGAGCTCGCGGAGCACAATGATGACGACGGATTTCCCATGAAACCCCAACGCATCCTCAGCGATCTGCGTTCTGTGATGGGGGCTGATGACATTTTGATCAGCGACGTGGGTGCCCATAAAATGTGGGTCGCACGCCAGTACCCGGCCTACGAGCCGGGTACCTGCATTATCTCCAACGGTTTTTGCAGCATGTCCGGCTCCGTGCCGGGGGCCATGGCGGCCAAGCATGTCTATCCGGATCGCAATGTCGTGGCCCTGTGCGGAGACGGCGGGTTTATGATGAACGTGCAGGATTTGATTACGGCCGTGCGCTATGAGAAACCGATCACTGTCCTGCTGTGGGTGGACAACCAGTATGGCCTGATCAAATGGAAGCAGGAAGCCCGCTTCGACAAGCACTCAAACATCGATCTGGTAAACCCTGATTTTGTTAAACTGGCGGGTGCCTTCGGCTGGCAGCCCATCGAGGTCAAAGCGGCTGATAAGTTAGTGCCGGCCTTAAAAAAGGCTTTTAAAGAACAATCAAAACCCACCCTGGTGATCGTGCCGGTGGATTATGATGAAAATATGAAACTTACCAAACGCCTGGGAGAAATTATTGCCCATTAAAAAGGCCCCAGGAGCAATTTAGGAGGTAAAATACCATGGAAAAACCCAAACATCGTTCCGTTATGTTTTCGGCGGAAACCCGGATTCGTCTGGTGCCCATGCAGGTCAGCATCGTGCTCACCATCCTGTTTTTGGTTCTCGGTTTTGTTTTCAGTTATCATTTCTGGTGGCCGCTGATCGTTTTCCTGCCATTGGCCCTGCTGGGGCTTTACGATTATTCCCAGGACAAGCACAGCCTGCTGCGCAATTATCCAATCCTGGGGCGCATGCGGTTTTTCCTGGAAGCGTTGGGGGCACCGATTCACCAGTACTTTATCGAAAGCAACCAGGACGGGGCGCCCTTCAATCGGGACTGGCGCTCGCTCATGTACCAACGCGCCAAGGGCCTTGAGGCCAAAAAACCCTTCGGTACCGAAATGGACGTGTATGCGCCCAACTACGAGTGGCTCAATCATTCCCTGACACCCCGGCCGGTAGCCGAAGATGATTTGCGGGTGACCATCGGCGGCCCCCAGTGCAGCAAGCCCTACTCGGCCTCGGTATTCAACATTTCAGCTATGAGTTTTGGTTCCCTGGGGCCCAACGCCATGCTGGCGCTGAACACCGGCGCTAAAAAGGGCAATTTCTACCACTGCACCGGCGAAGGCGGTATCAGCAGATACCACCGCCAGCCCGGCGGGGATCTCAACTGGCAGATCGGCAGCGGGTATTTTGGCTGCCGTAAGGATGATGGCAACTTTGATCCCGACCTGTTTGCCGAACAGAGCCAGGATGATCAGGTTAAAATGGTGGAAATCAAACTCTCCCAGGGGGCCAAACCCGGACACGGCGGCATTCTGCCCGGCGCCAAGGTCACGGCCGAGATCGCCGAGGCGCGCAAAGTCCCCATCGGCACGACCTGTGAATCACCAGCCTATCACAAGGAATTTTCAACCCCCATTGGCCTACTGGAGTTTGTGGCCAAATTGCGCGAGCTTTCCGGGGGAAAGCCCCTGGGGTTCAAACTCTGTGTCGGCCATCCGTGGGAATTCATGGCGATCTGCAAGGCCATGCTGAAAACCGACATCACTCCCGATTTTATCGTGGTCGACGGCGGCGAAGGCGGCACCGGGGCCGCACCCCTTGAACTGTCCGACCGTATGGGCACCCCGCTGCGCGAGGGGCTGGTTTTCGTCCAGAATGCCCTGGTGGGTGCGGGCGTGAGGGAAAAGATCCGCGTCGGCGTGAGCGGCAAGATGGTCTCACCCGGCCTGATCGCCGCGGGCATGGCTATCGGCGCCGACTATGCCAACTCGGCCCGTGGGTTTTTGTTCGCTTTGGGCTGTCTGCAAACCCAGCGCTGCCACTCCAACGAATGCCCGGTGGGCATCACCACCACGGATCCTAAGATGCAAAAGGCCCTGGTGGTCTCAGACAAGGCCCAACGGGTCTACCAGTACCACGAAGGTACCATTTCCGTCCTCAAGGAAATCATTGCCGCCGCTGGTCTCAGACATCCGTCCGAGCTCAGCCCGGAGCACATTATGATGCGCACGAGCTCAACCGAAGTCAAAAGCCTGGCCGAAGTTTATGATTTCCTCGAACCGGGTGAATTGGTCGCTGGCTCGGATCATCCCATATTTACCCAGTACTGGGAAAAAGCCACTGCCGATAGCTTTCATTCCACAGACTATAAGGGATAGGATTTAGATTACAAATCCATAAATAATGGAGGAAAAACCCATGCTGAAGCTAAAAGATAAAAACCTGTTCCGCCAGCAGTGCTACATCAATGGCCAATGGTTAGACGCTGACAGCGGCGAAAGCATCGATGTGACCAACCCGGCCACCGGCGAAAAACTGGGCACCGTTCCCAACATGGGCGCCGAAGAAACCCGGCGGGCCATCGAAGCCGCCGAGGAGGCATTTTTTTCCTGGCGCAAGACAACCGCTTACGAAAAGTCCCAGGTGCTGCGCCGCTGGTTTGATCTGATGATCGAGCACAGAGAGGATCTGTCGATTATCATGACGGCCGAACAGGGCAAACCCATCAACGAGTCCCGCGGCGAGATCAACTATGCCGCTTCCTACATCGAATGGTTTGCGGAGGAGGCCCGGCGGGTATACGGCGATACGGTGCCGGCCCATTCAAACGACAAACGCATCGTTCTTATCAAGCAGCCGGTGGGCGTAACCGCAGCCGTGACACCCTGGAATTTTCCGGCCGCTATGATCACCCGCAAATCGGCGCCGGCGCTTGCTGCCGGCTGCACTCAGGTGATCAAGCCGGCCACGGCCACACCCTTTTCCGCGCTGGCCTTGGCTGAGCTGGGCGAACGCGCGGGGCTTCCGCCCGGAGCGTTGAGCGTCGTCACCGGATCGGCGCGTGCCATCGGCGGTGAGCTGACCAGCAACCCCATTGTGCGCAAGCTGACCTTTACCGGCTCCACTGAAATCGGCAAAAAACTCATCGAACAGTGCGCCGCTACGGTTAAGAAAACGTCCATGGAGCTGGGCGGCAATGCCCCTTTTATCGTCTTTGATGATGCCGATCTGGATGCAGCCGTGCAGGGGGCGATTGAATCCAAGTTCCGCAACACCGGACAGACCTGCGTGTGCACCAACCGGCTGCTGGTACAGGATGGGGTCTACGACGCCTTTGCCGAAAAGCTGGTGGCTGCCGTCGGCAAAATGAAAGTCGGCAACGGCATGGAGGAAGACGTCGAGCAAGGCCCCCTGATCGATGTGGGCGCCATGGAGATCGTTGAAGAGCTCGTCCAGGATGCAGTGGACAAGGGCGGCAAGGTGCTGCTCGGCGGCAAGCGCCACGAGCTGGGCCAAAGTTTTTACGAGCCCACGGTAATGACCGATGTTACCACCGAGGCGCGGGTCGCCAAAGAAGAAACCTTCGGCCCCTTTGCGCCGCTGTTTCGTTTTAAAACCGAAAAAGAAGCCATCCGGATGGCCAACGACACCGAGTTCGGGCTGGCGTCATATTTTTACACCCGCGACGTGGGCCGCATCTTTCGCGTCTCCGAAGGGCTCGAGTACGGCATCGTGGGCATCAATGCCGGGTTGATTTCATCCGCCGTAGCGCCATTTGGCGGTGTTAAGGAATCCGGCTTCGGACGCGAGGGCTCCAAGTACGGCATGGAAGACTACATGGAAATCAAATACCTATGCATGGGCGGGATCAAGGAAACACCGCAAACTGGTTGATATCGGGTGCCAATTGACGGTTTGGCGCGAAAAGGAGAATAATCATGGAAGTTAAACCTGTACGTGTCGGCATCATGCTCGCCTTTCTGGCGATTCTGTGGTTTATCCCGCCGCCCTGGGGGATTACCGTTCAGGCCTGGCATTTGTTTTCCATCTTTATAACCTGTATTTTGGCGGTGGTCATCGGCGCCAACCCGATTCTGACCACGGCCATCATTGCGTGCGTAGCGGCAATTTTTCTGGGGGTGCTGGATCCGGTCAAGGCCTATTCGGGTTTTGGCAAGGGCTTTATCCTGCTGATCGTGGTGGCCTTTCTGGTGGCCAACGGGGTGATCAAGTCCGGGCTGGGCAACCGCATCGCCTATATGCTGGTCAGCAAATTCGGCAAATCCACGCTGCGGCTGGGCTACTGCATGGTGATCACCGACGCGGTGATCGCGCCGGCCTTTCCCAGCAACACGGCCCGCTCGGGGGTATTGTATCCGATTACCCTGGCGCTGGCGCGCGGCAGCGGCTCCAAAGTCGAAGACGGCACCCAGAAAAAAATGGGCAGCTATCTGATGATGAACTGTATTGCCGGGCTGACCCTGTCCTCGACCCTGTGGTTTACCGGTATGGCGGCCAATCCGGTGGGCGCCAAAATGGCGGCCGATGCCGGTATTGAAGGCATCAACTTCGGCTCCTGGTTTCTGGCGGCCAGTGTTCCCACCCTGGCTTCGCTGATTATCGTGCCGTTTTTGCTGTACAAACTGTTTTCTCCCGAAGTCAAAGAAACCCCTGAAGCCCCCCAGGCCGCTGCAGAGGAGCTCAAAAAAATGGGCCCCATGTCCAGGGATGAGTGGATCACAGGCATCACCTTTGTGGCCATGGTGATCCTATGGGCGCTGTCAGGTAAGCTGGGGGTGGATAAAACCGCCGTGGCCTTCGGAGGGCTGGCGGTCTTGATGGTGGCCGGCATATTCACCCTGGAAGATCTCAAAACCCAGGGCGATGCGTTGGGCACCTTTATCTGGTTTTCGATTCTGTACACCATGAGTAGCCAGTTAAACGAGCTGGGGTTTATGACGGCGGTGGGCAACCAGCTGTCGCAGGGTCTGCAGGGGCTGAGCTGGCCGGTGGTTTATGTGGCTATCGTGGTGTTGTATGTGGTGCTGCACTATGTTTTTGTCAGTCAAACCGCTCAGATGCTGGCGCTTTACAGCGTATTTTTAGGGGTGGCGGTGAACTCCGGTGTGCCGCCGCTGCTGATCGCATTCATGCTGCTGTTTGCCACCAATTTTTTTGCGGCCATCACCCCCCAGGGCTCCAGCGCCAATGTGCTGTGTGCCGGCAGCGGCTATCTGCAGCAGGGCGACATGTATCGCATGGGCGGCATTATCACGTTGACCAATCTAATTATCTTTCTGATCATTGGAACGCCCTGGATATTGCTGGTCATGAAGTAACCACGCATGGCGTTTGCTAACCGGTTCAACCGGAATCTGAGTTAACGCGGTTAAGGATCCTAATAAAAAAGGAACGAAAGTTACAGTCACAAAATATTTTGCTGAATTATAAAAAATCGTCATGGATATCAAACTGCCGCGTGTCATAATCATGCTCGTATTTTTAACTATCCTGTGGTTTGTGCCGCCGCCCTGGGGCGTAACCCTTCAGGCCTGGCATCTGTTCGCCATTTTTATTACCTGTATATTGGCGGTGGTCATCGGCGCCAACCCGATTCTGACCACAGCCATCATTGCGGTGGTGGCGGCCATTCTTCTGGGGGTACTGGATCCGGTCAAGGCCTATTCGGGTTTCGGCAAGGGATTTATTCTGTTGATTGTGGTCGCCTTTCTGGTGGCCAGCGCCGTGATCAAATCCGGTCTAGGCAAGCGCATAGCCTATATGCTGATCAGCAAATTCGGCAAATCCACGCTGCGGCTGGGTTACTGCATGGTGTTTACCGATATGCTGATCGCTCCGGCATTTCCCAGTAATGTGGCGCGCTCGGGGGTTCTGTACCCGATCACTCTGGCGCTGGCCCGCGGAGGCGGCTCCAAAGTCGAAAACGGTACCGAAAAAAAGATGGGCAGTTACCTGATGATGAACTGCATGGCCGGGCTCTCCCTTTCATCGAGCCTATGGTTAACCGCAATGGTGGCCAATCCGATTGGCGCCAAAATGGCGGCCGACGCCGGGGTTGAAGGCATCAGCTTCGGGTCCTGGTTTCTGGCGGCCAGTGTGCCGGTGCTCGTAGGTTTTATGATCCTGCCCTTTTTGCTCTACAAACTGTTCGCCCCGGAAGTCAAAGAAACCCCTGAGGCCCCTAAAGCGGCTGCCGAAGAACTGCAAAAGATGGGGCCTATGTCCAGGGATGAGTGGATCACCGCCATCGTTTTTGCGACCATGGTGACCTTATGGGCTTTATCGGGGAAACTGGGGGTTGACAAGACCGCTGTGGCCTTCGGGGGGCTGGCTGTGTTGATGGTTGCCGGAATATTTACGATAGACGACCTCAAAGCCCAGGGAGGGGGGGCTCTGAGCACCTTTATCTGGTTTTCGATTTTGTATACCATGAGTAGCCAGTTAAACGAGTTGGGGTTTATGAAGGCGGTAGGCAACCAGCTGGCTTCGGATCTTCAGGGCTTGAGCTGGCCTGTGGTGTATGTGGCCATCGTGGTGTTGTATGTGGTACTGCACTATGTTTTTGTCAGCCAGACTGCCCAGATGCTGGCGCTTTATGGCGTATTCTTGGGGGTGGGGATTAATTCCGGGGTGCCGCCGATGCTTTTGGCCTTGATGCTGCTGTTTGCCACCAACTTTTTTTCCGCGATTACCCCTCAGGCAGCTGGTGCCAATGTGCTGTGTGCCGGCAGCGGTTATCTCAAGCAGGGAGACATGTACCGTATGGGCGGAATGATTACCTTAACCAACCTGCTGATCTTTTTGATCATCGGTACACCCTGGATATTAGTGGTGGTCATGTAATACCTAAATATTGCATGAAAATTAATGTAAAGTGATAATTATTACCCAAATAAATAATTATATATAGAGTATTATTAAAATCTTGCATATTAATACCTAAATTTTTAATTTAAGGAAATGAAACATGTTTAAAATTCGCAAAGGTTTGGATCTGCCCATCAGCGGCGCACCGGCCCAGGACATCGATAGCGGGCCGGCGGTGAGCCGTGTTGCTTTGTTGGGCGACGATTACATCGGCATGAAGCCCAAAATGGCGATTCAATTGGGCGATGCGGTCAAACTGGGGCAGGTGCTTTTTGAAGATAAAAAAACACCGGGGGTGCAATATACCTCCCCCGGCTGCGGCAAGGTGGTTGCCGTCAACCGCGGCGCCAAGCGCAAATTTGAGTCCATGGTCATCGAGCTCGATGGCGAGGAAGAAGAAACGTTCCCATCCTTCAGCGCCGAAGAACTGGACAATCTCGAGCGTGATAAAGTGCAAGAAGTGCTGATTCAATCCGGCCAGTGGACGGTATTGCGTACACGGCCTTACAGCAAGGTGCCGGCTCCCGATAGCACACCCCACTCCATTTTCGTGACCGCCATGGATACCAACCCACTGGCAGCCGATCCTACGCTTATCATCAAGGAGCAGGCCGAGGATTTTACCCATGGCTTGAAAATTCTGTCGCGGCTGACCGACGGCCCGCTGTATGTCTGCAAGCGGCCCGGTGCCGATATCCCGGGTGATGGGATCGCCAATGTATCGATGCAGGCGTTCGCCGGTCCTCATCCGGCCGGCCTGGCCGGCACGCACATTCACTTTTTGGATCCGGTCAGCGATCAAAAGACGGTCTGGAGCATCAACTACCAGGATGTTATTGCCATCGGACGGTTGTTTACCACCGGACGGCTGTACCTGGAGCGGGTGATTTCCCTGGCAGGCCCAGCCGTAAAAAAACCGCGCTTGATCCGCACGCGGGTGGGCGCCGCCATCGATGAATTGGTGGCCGCTGAGTTGAGCCAGGATAACGTGCGCGTCATATCCGGTTCGGTGCTTTCGGGCCGGCAAGCCGCAGATGGCACTGCTTTTTTGGGACGCCCCCATTTGCAGTTGTCGGCCATTGCCGAAGGGCGCGAACGGGAATTTCTGGGCTGGGCGCTGGCCGGCTTTGACCGCTTTTCGATCAAGGCCCTGTACGCATCCGCAATATTTGGCCGCCGCCGCAAGCGTGCTTTCTCCAGCTCGGCTGAAGGCAACCGGCGCGCGATGATACCCATCGGCTCCTATGAGAAGGTAATGCCTCTGGATATCAACCCGCCCTATTTCTTGCGCGCCTTGATTATCGGGGACAGCGAAAAAGCTCAGGAATTGGGCTGCCTGGAATTCGATGAGGAAGATCTGGCCCTGTGTGCATTTGTCTGTCCCGGCAAATACAATTACGGACCGTTGTTGCGTAACGTTTTAACTCATATTGAAAAAGAAGGATAAAAGCGAACCATGAAGTCACTCAGACAGTTACTCGACAAAGCAAGGCCGGCCTTCGAAGAAGGCGGAAAGCTGGAAAGATTATATCCCCTTTTTGAAGCCACCGACACGTTTCTGTATTCCACCGACGAGGTCACCACTGTCGAGCCACACGTGCGCGACTCTGTGGATGTGAAACGCATCATGACACTGGTGGTCTATGCCCTCTTGCCATGCGTTTTCATGGCCATGTGGAATACCGGCAATCAGGCCAACATGGCGATGCAGGCCATGAACATTACTGCGGCGCCGGGCTGGCGCGGCGCCATCCTGACCGCTCTGGTCGGTTACGATCCCAACAGTTTTGTGGCCAACATCCTCCACGGGGCGCTGTACTTTATTCCGATTTATTTTGTCAGCGTTGCGGTGGGTGGATTCTGGGAAGTGTTGTTTGGGATCGTCCGCAAGGAAGATGTTAATGAAGGTTTATTAGTCAGCAGTTTGATTTTTCCGCTTTCGCTGCCGCCGACGATACCGTTATGGCAGGTGGCGCTGGGGATCAGCTTCGGTGTTGTGGTGGCCAAGGAGCTGTTTGGCGGCACCGGCAGAAACTTTGTTAATCCTGCCCTTGCCGGACGCGCCTTTCTGTATTTTGCCTACCCGGGCCAGAACAGCGGCGATGCGGTCTGGGTGGTGGTCGATGGATTCAGCGGGGCCACACCGCTGACCGCCCTGGGCACCACGAATATGAGCACCGGCATGGAGGCTATCAATGTGAGCTGGACCCAGGCATTTTTGGGCATCGAACCGGGGTCACTGGGGGAAACCTCCGCCCTGGCATGTCTGATCGGCGCCATTATTATTGCTTATACCGGGGTTGGCTCCTGGCGCATCATGTTGTCAATGCTGATCGGCGGTATGGGGTTTTCAGCGTTGCTGTGGGTCATCGGCAGTGATACCAATCCGATGTTTCTGATGCCGCCCTGGTGGCATCTGGTGGTGGGCAGTTTTGCCTTTGGTCTGGTTTTTTGTATCACCGATCCGGTCTCGGCAACCCTTACTAAAACAGGAAAATGGTTTTATGGCGCCATAGCCGGCATATTGACGATTCTCATCCGAGTGATCAACCCGGCCTACCCCGAAGGAGTCATGGTGGCCATATTGTTGGCCAATGTTTTTGCGCCAGTCATCGACTTCTTCGTTTTGCAAGCCAATATCAAAAGAAGGAAAATAAGAAATGGCACGTGAATCTGTTAGTAAAACGTTTATTGTGGCAATCGTCTTGGCCGCGATCTGTTCGTTGCTGGTCTCGGGAGCGGCAATTGGATTGCGCCCTATGCAGGAGGCCAACAAGGTTCGGGATCGTAAAAAAAATATCCTGATCGTGGCCGGACTCTACGATGCTCAGACCCCGGTGGAAGAAGCGTATAAACAGATCGAACCGCGCATTGTTGATTTGGCCACCGGAGACTATGTATCCGAAGATCAACAAATGGATCCGGAAACTTATGATCAAAGAGCGGCCGCCAAGGACCCTCAAATGAGTGACAAAATACCGCCGGAGAAGGATTTGGCGGGAATTGGGCGCCGGGAGAAGTATTCGTTGGTGTATCTGGTCAAAAAGGACGACCAGCTCGATCAGGTGATTGTGCCCATTGACGGCAAAGGTCTGTGGTCAACCCTTTATGGATTTCTGGCGCTGGATGGTGATCTGAACACGGTGCGGGGTATCACCTTCTACGAGCATGCCGAAACCCCGGGACTTGGCGGCGAAATCGACAACCCCGATTGGAAAGCCAAATGGACGGGAAAGAAGCTATACGATAAAGACGGCAGCTTGCAATTGCACGTCGTTAAGGGCGTAGCCGACAAAAACAATCCTCACCAGGTCGATGGGCTATCCGGTGCAACCCTGACCGCCAACGGCGTCACCAATTTAGTTAAATTCTGGCTGGGCGACGACGGTTTTAAAAAACTGCTGGAACGTCTGCAGGCCAAAGGAGCATAAAATGGCAGAACCGAAAATTAAAGAACTGTTGTGGGATCCTATTTTCAACCTCAATCCGGTTACCCTGGGGGTGCTGGGTATTTGCTCGGCCCTGGCGGTGACCGGCAAATTGCAAACCGCAGTCGTAATGACCATCTGCGTTACCGTTGTGGTGGCCTGTTCCAATTTCGCCATCAGTCTGATTCGCAATCAGGTGCCGGGCAGTATTCGCATCGGGGTGCAAATCACCATTATTGCATCCCTGGTGATCGTGGTGGCCCAGGTCCTGGAGGCCTTTCTGTTTGACGTCAGCAAACAGCTGTCGGTGTATGTCGGTCTGATCATCACCAACTGCATTGTCATGGGGCGTGCTGAAGCATTTGCGATGAAGAATGCGCCGGTGCCAAGCTTGCTGGACGGCATCGGCAACGGCCTGGGCTACGGTATGGTATTGATCGTTGTGGCCTTTTTCCGGGAGCTGCTCGGATCGGGCACACTATTCGGCTTCGAAATCCTTAAATCCGTTAACCAGGGCGGCTGGTACGTCAATAACGGCCTGATGGTGCTGCCGCCGAGCGCTTTTTTTCTGATCGCCTTTCTGATCTGGGCCATCAGAACCTGGAAACCCGAGCAAAACGAAGAGGACTAGTCCTATG
>JASJAN010000052.1 GCA_030066985.1 Desulfobacterales bacterium | reverse complement strand
ACTTCTTCATCGGTCCGATAGCGTTTGGGATCGTCTGCAGTGGTGTGCATCATCAAGCGATAGGTGACGCACTCGATTAGTGTTGGCCCTTCACCGCTGCGTGCCCGCTGGACAGCCTCCTGTGCGGCGGCATAGACAGCCAAGATATCATTGCCATCCACCTGAATGCCTGGCATTCCGTAGGCCAGAGCCTTTTGCGCCAAAGTTTGCGATCGCGTCTGCTGAGACACCGGTATGGAGATCGCCCATTGATTGTTTTGACACACAAAGATTACCGGTGACTGGTAAACAGCTGCAAAGTTGAGCGCTTCATGAAAATCACCCTGTGACGTGGCACCATCGCCAAAGTAAGTCATGGCGACGTTGTCTGTTTGCCGATATTTGGCAGCCCAGCCCAATCCAACAGCGTGAATCATCTGTGAGCCTACAGGAACGGATATGGGAAAATCATTGCGGTCGTCCGGAATCGCCACCCCTTCATTAAAGCCGTTATTGTAGATGATGATACTTTCAAGGGTTCGACCACGCCACAACTCAGCCGCTGATTCACGAAAGGCGGGCACCATCCAGTCTGTTGGGCGCAAATGCGCTATGGTTCCCAGTTGCGCCGCCTCCTGCCCCGTGATCGGTGCAAAGGTGCCGATGCGACCCTGACGCTGAAGATTTAAGAGGCGCTCATCAAATTTGCGAGCCAGCAGCATGGTGCGATGGAGCTGTAAAAGGACATCATCGGGAATATCGGGTTCTAGATCCCTATCCAGTTTTCCTTTTTCGTTTAGAATCGAAAGCGTTTCCAATTTCTCAGAGATGGTTACTTTCTTCCGCGGCATTACATGCCTCCTTGCCTGAATGTTTTGCGATGAGAAAAAAAACTTAACTGAAAACGTGTTTTTATCCTGGTTTCCGCTGACAAAATTTATCAGGATAAAAATGATGCGGATTTTGGCGTAGTCAAGGGCCGAAAGCGATAAGGTATTGAAATTAAAATATTTACCCACCCATCCGCGCTACCAGGTACTGAATCCGGCAAAAAAGCTAATCCAAACAAATTCAGGCAGTTAAGTTTAATGCTGCAAAACAACGCTTGTGGAATGCGGCAAGACATTAGAGTTGTGTAGTGCATGGGTGGTTTTTAATTACATCGAAAAGGCTATGGAAAGGAGAGGTCAGGCCATTACAGCCCGTCCGCTGAAACCAGACTGTTAATTTGGAAACACGATGGGGTGATGTATAAAAAATAGATAGTATCCCGCTCAGTCCGGAATCATGAACCGTATCTGTCGGGTGGTTTTTTTTGGGTTGCAGGGCAAATTTGCAACGCTTCGGATAAAATAATACGGCCAGGCTACTCGACGATCTCGAGAACGGTGCGTTTGTTTTTCTTGGCTGACGCGGCGCCCAGGATTGTACGAATCGATTTGGCCGTGCGGCCCTGTTTACCGATGATTTTGCCCAAATCCTCTTTGGCCACTTTCAATTCCAAAACAGTCGCCTGACTACCTTGGAGTGCGGTGACGGCAACCTCTTCAGGATTGTCGACCAGTGCCTCCGCAATACGTTGAATCAGATCTTTCATTTCCATAAGCCCCTCCAATGCCTGTGCAACATGAAAAGCAAGGTGAATTCAGCCTCCCAAAATTCCAGCATACGCACAGTTAGAATTGCAAACTTTAGAAAACTGCTTGTTTAGTGCATTGAAATAAGGGTAACCATCCGTCGACGACGGTAGAATATGGTTTGGCTTACATTTGAAATCGGAAACGGTTTTACGATCTGATTGCAGTTGAGTCTTCCCCATTGTTCCAATACTATTTTAAATCGTTTTTGTAAATTATAAATTTGCTTAACTTGTTTTTTTGCTGTTTGTGTCTATACTGTTTAGTCAAATTGAACGAAGAGATAGTGGGATTGAATTCGTTTCGCCATCCCGTCATCTGGATCACCGCTTAAAGGAGCCAACATGGATTTTACGATTCCACCAGCACTTGCAAAAGAAATCATTGAATTCAAGCATTTTCTTAAGGACCGTGTCCAATCGAAACTGTCGGGATGGTATCGGCGTCAGGAAATACCAGCTGATTTTTTCCGTCAAATGGGGGCTGGGGGCTGGTTTGGTATAGCGCATAAGTCGGGCAAATTGGCCAAAAACAGCGCCTTGAGGGAAGCCTTAATTGCAGAAGAATTGGCCAAGGTCTCGCCGGGTGTGGCTGTGGCAGCACTGGCGCAGGTCGATCTGGGACTCGTCTCATTATATTTGTATGGCTCTGATTATTTAACGGCACAATATGGCAAATCAGCTGCGGAAGGAAAAACCTTGATGTGCGTCGGCAACACTGAGCGCATGGCCGGCAGTGATGTCGCCGGCATCCAAATGCGTGCTCGCAAAGTTAAAGGTGGCTGGCTGCTAAACGGTACCAAGGCCTATGTGACCAACGGGTATATTAGTGACCTGGGGGTGATTACAGCGGTATCAAGCCCTCGGGCGTCAAGAAATAATCGCATATCAATGTATCTGGTGGATCTGCATGCCAAGGGCGTTAAGCGCAAAAAACTCAATAAGCAGGTCTGGATTCCATCCGACCTGACCCGCCTGACATTCAGCGACGTCTTTGTCCCAAATGACCATCTTCTGGGTGGCCCTGGGCAGGGGCTTCAGCAGGTGCTGAGCGTTTTCACCAACAGCCGCGTCCCCATTGCCGCCATGACGCTTGGAACCGCCGTCGGCGCCTTTGAACTGGCGCTGGCCCATGCGAAAAAGCGCCAGATCTTCGGTCAGCCGATCACCGAATTTCAAGCAAAAGCATTCGAAGCTGCCGATTTTTTTGCAAAAATTGAGGCCGCCCGTTTGATGCTCTGGAAGGCTTGCTGGAAAATGGACCACAATGAGAATTTCAGGCAGGAATCCTCGCTGGCAAAATATTTGGCGGTTGAAATCACCCGCAATGTGACCACCTGGGCTGCGGATATTTTTGGCGCCGCATCCGTCATCCAGGATCATCCCATTCACAAGTTCCCCATGGACGCCTGGGCGTCATCCTTGGGTGAAGGCACCCAGGATGTACAGAAGCTGGTTATTTTCCGGGAGTTGATTAAACAATACACCTAGGGTCAGTAGTCCGTAGTTAGTTGTCCGTCGCAGACAATATGCAAACTGCTTTGTGGTTGCTCCGCATCATTTATCAACAACAAACAACTGACCACTGGCAACGGACTGTGAGGAAAAACTGCAAAAGTCAAAATCACCACCTGATTTAGATGCAACTATTTAAGGCGTCAAAACAATCTTCCCCAGCAGCTCCCCCTTCTCCATCATCTCATAGGCCTGGCGCCCTTCGCTGAGCGGCATGACCCGATCGATCACGGGTTTTAGTTTGCCGGCCCAAAGCAGCGCCATCACATCTCTAAAATCCTGATGGCTGCCCATAGTACTGCCGATAAGGCTAATTTGTTTACCGAAAATAAAGCGGATATCAATTTCCGTCTGAGGTCCACTGGTATTGCCGACAATAACGATGCGACCGCCGCGGGCCGCCGCCTGCATGCTGGCCGTTAACGTGGCCTTACCGACATTATCAACGACCACATCCACACCCCGCTTTTCGGTCAGTCTATAAATCTCTTTGCCCCAGTCGACTTTGGAACGATCCAACACCACATCAGCGCCCAATTCTTTGGCCAGTTGCGCTTTTTGATCATTGCTTGCGACCGCATATACAAAGGCACCGGCAAGTTTGGCAAGCTGGATGGACATGCTGTTAACCCCACCCCCGGAGCCGACCACCAGCACAGATTCACCGGCACGCAGCCCTGCCCTGTCGATGAGCATACGCCAGGCAGTGAGGGTCACCAACAGGGGTGCTGCTGCTTCCGGATAATCCACTTCATCCGGCATCGCCGCCAGACCATTGGCCGGCAGCACGATGTATTCTGCGGCACCGCCACGTTGATGTTCACCGAGGACATGATAGCCGGGGCTGACACAATCTTCACCCCGCGCGGTAAATTCATCTTCAAACAAATTAACACCCGGATCCGCGACGACCCGCTGCCCAATCTGCCATTGGGTAACGCCTTCACCGAGCTCAGCAACCTCGCCGGCCACATCGGCTCCGCACCAATGCGGCATTTCAAGCTTTAAGCCGGGCCAGCCCCGCCGCACCCAAATGTCCAGAAAATTTAATGCTGTTGCCCGCACCCGCACCTTGACCTGCCCGGGCCCGGGCTCCGAGTCCGGCACATCCCCATATTGGATGACATCCAACTCACCATGTTCTTTAAAGTACAATGCTTTCATGGTGTTCCTTCTCTTTCTTTAGGGGTTTATTCCCAGAGAATCATGTAACGCACGCCAAGCGAATTCTTTGCAGGTTGGGCCCGTTGCCCGTTGAGCCCGTTGGCCGGCAAAAATTCAAGGAACATCCGGTTGCTGAGCCGTTCAATATCATAAGAGGTCATGTTTTTTTTTGGAAGGCGCTATGCTATTTGTGCCCCATCGGTATGTTGTGGCCTCATATTTGGGATGATCGGCAGCCAGGCTTTGGGATAGCGTTAATGCCGGTCTAATCCCAAATATCGGCCACAGGCAACTTGCCAATCACAGCGCCTGGAGGAAAATGACATGTCCTTTTTAGCATTCATATTTAGCGTTCTTAATTTCACGCTATATCGAACTGATGTCGAAAGCCTCCCCCCACGCCTCAATCAACTTATCAGTTCGATTACGAAGTCGTTTGGCAATGATGTCACACAGGCGATGCATGACGGCATACCCCAGGGTATGGTCCTTATCGAACATGGCTTTCAACGCGTCGGCCGGTATGGCAATAACGCGGCAATTTTGCGAACATACGGCTTTGACGGTTCGTTTTGATGGTCCGACAACCGACGCCCATCCAAACACCTGACCCTCGGCAACCGTATCGACAATGATCTCTTTTTCTTCATCGACAATGGTGGCCTGAATGGCTTCTTCGTATTCGATGTCTGTTTTTAAGACCCTGTCCTTAAAAATGAGGATCAAATCGATTTCACCTTCTAAAAGGCCATAGAGATGTGTTGCCGGCTCTTCCACCTTAAAAATGACATCTTGTGCTTTAAACTCAAAAATTTCGCCTTTCTGGGCAATGGCTTCCAATGTCTCTGGCGCGACATCGGAAAAAAATGAAAACCCTGCCAGCATATTTTTCTCAGGCATATTTATCCTCCCTACTATTTACCTAAAATGAGCGTTTCAAATTTAAAAAGGATTATACTTTGTTTTATAAGGAATTCTATCGATTTTGATTTTTTAAATTTGAAACCCTTCGGGCTTGCCGATCTTACCGCATCTACGGTGTTAGATGCCGTCCCGCATAGATCACTATAGCGAAACGGCATCTGCCGAGTAGCTGCGGCAACCTCGACAAGCGCTCAATTTAGGAATTGAAATATTGTGTCGTGTTCCTAGCTTTGTTGAAATTAAAGCAATTATTGGTATTATCGCATCAGATCCGTTTACTTTAGCATTCATCAAATTAAGATATAGACCCGACCTTCTTGTTTAGGCACTATTCCTTTTTTGCTTTTTGTTTGACAGCCCGTTTGATCTGTCCCAGACATTTGGTGATGGGGATTTCTTTGGGGCACACCTCGGTGCACCACCACATGGTTTTACATCCCCAGACACCGTTATCAGAGTCAATTTTTTCCAGACGCTCCTCCGTTATGGAATCACGCGAATCAAAGATATAGCGAAAAGCACGCAGCAAGGCAGCCGGACCCAGATAATCCGAATTGGCCCGGTTAATCGGACAACCGGCAGTGCAGGAGGCACACAGGATGCATCTGAGCGCCGGTTCAATAAACTCCTGATTTTCAGCCTCCTGGATAAATTCTTTACCCGAATCGTTTTTGCCGGCTATCAGATAGGGCTGCACCTGGCGGTATTTTTCCAAAAATGGCTCCATATCAACGATCAAGTCTTTAACGACATCAAACAGCGGCAACGGTTCGATCACAAAATTATTGCCGGTTTTGAAATCACGCACCAGTTTCTGGCAGGCCAGTTCAATACGCCCGTTGATCATCAGGGCATCCGATCCGCAGATCCCGTGGGCACACGAAGATCGAAAAGCCAGGGTCGGATCCTGCTCCCACCTGATTTTGTTTAAACAATCCAGAATCTTGTCGGTCGGTTCGGCATCGATCTCATATTCCTGGTAGCGCGGTTTTTCATCCGCAGCAGGGTCATATCGATAGACGGTAAAGTGACACTTCATCTTAGTATTTCCTCTCTTTGGGCTCAAATTTGGTGATATTAACCGGTTTGGAGAATATTTGCGGCCCCTTGACTGCATTGTGAAGCGCCATGGTGTGGACCAAAAATTTTTGATCGTCACGCTCCGGAAAATCTTCCCTGGAATGGGCCCCACGGCTCTCTTCACGGTTTAGCGCACTAAGTGTAATAACTTCAGCCAGATCCAGCAAATGGCCCAACTCGATGGCATCCAGCAGATCGCGATTGAAACAGTTCCCTTTGTCCTGGATGGAAAGATCTTGATATCGCTTTTTTAGCTGCGCAATTTTTGCGAGCGCCGTGCTCAGTGAGTCTTTTTGACGGAAAACAGACACATTTTCCATCATGCTTTCCTGCAGCTCGGCTCTGATGGGCCCGCTGTTTTCTTTACCGCCACTGTTCATCAATTCTTTGATCATGTCTGCATCTTTTTTCTCCGGTCGGGCCGGCAGCTTTGGTCGGGAGACCGATGGTACAAACGCCTTAATAGCGATACCGGCCCTTCGTCCGAAGACCAGCGTATCGAGCAGCGCATTGCACCCCAACCGATTGGCGCCGTGTACGGACACGCAGGCACATTCACCGGCAGCATAAAGCCCCGCAAAGGCTGTATTTTTCTCATCTACGATCACACAACCATCGGCATCGGTGGCAATACCGCCCATCATATAATGGCAGGTGGGCTGGACCGGGATGGGCTCTTTAATCGGATCAACGCCGGCATAGGTGCGCGCGAAGCTGGTAATTTCGGCTAACTTTTTGTCGATCACATCTTCACCCAGGTGCGTCAAATCCAGGTGAAAATAGTCTTTGCCGTCGATACCCCTGCCGGCTCGCATTTCCTCTAGCATGCACCGCGAAATCATATCACGCGGTGCTAAATCCTTGATGATCGGTGCATACCTTTCCATGAAGCGTTCACCATCATTATTCAACAAAATGCCGCCTTCGCCGCGTGCCGCCTCACTGATGAGAATGCCCAGCTTATAAATTCCTGTCGGATGAAACTGAACAAATTCCATATCTTCCAGGGGCGCACCGGCTCGATAGGCGATGGCCATGCCATCGCCGGTACTGGCAAAAGCGTTGGAGGTGGTTTTGTAAATCTTGCCGGCCCCGCCTGTAGCGAGCATGACGGCCTTGCTCTTGAATACATGCAGCTTTCCGGTGGATAGTTCATAAGCCACCACACCGCAACATTGTCCATCGTGAACGATTAAAGACAGCATCTGGAATTCATCGAAAAATTCAATCCCTCTGCGTAAACTTTGCTCCCAGAGCGTATCCAAAATAACCCGGCCGGTGCGGGTCGCCGCATAGCAGGCCCGCTTTACCGGCGCCTCGCCAAAATTGCGCGTGTGCCCGCCAAAGGCTCTTTGGGCGATTTTGCCCTCCGGTGTCCGATTAAACGGAACCCCCAGGTTTTCCAGCTCATAAATGGCCCGCGGTGCATCATTGGCCAGAATCTCGATCGCATCCTGATCGCCCAGATAATCACTGCCTTTGACCGTATCAAACATGTGCCATTCACAGTGGTCTTCTTCTTCATTGCCCAGAGCGGCGCCGATGCCTCCCTGAGCCGCACCGGAGTGGGAGCGCGTCGCAAAAACTTTGGTCAGAACGGCGACATGAGCATCTTTTCCGATCTCAACCGCCGCGCGCAGCCCGGCCAAACCTGCGCCCACGATAATCACATCATATTGGTGTTGCATACCTCACCTCTTTATGGACCATTGGTTATTAATATGGGAATTAAATGTGTTCGTAACCATTTTGATAATCATTCGGTAGAGCTGCAAAAGGCGTTAAACGTGCACGTTTAAACGGTTGAGTGGAAAGGAAAGGAACCGATCCGATAACAGATTGCTTATAAATCAGCTGGGTTTAAATTGTAAAGAAGTTTTTAGCGGTAATACAGGCCAGAAATATAGATTGCTGGCTATCGCGTTCTTACGGTTTCAACACCAGTAGAAACCCACCCGCTGGTATGTTCGTGTCGAAAAGCCGCATGTCGATTCTATTTTCTAATAACAAGATGATGCTTGACTTTGTCGCTCCAATAGATAAATTTAGATAATAGTTATAAACGCTTAATACAGCTTGCCTTTTGCAAATTTCAATCATGATTGCGGCTCATCTAATCGAATCGACACGATTCCGAATCTGACTTTCGCTGCTGGTTCTGGGCACTGGCAAATAACGACAATTGTTGCCATCGTTTTAATTCTACAATCGTTGTGCACAAACGGCCATGTAAGCTAAGGCGGACAATGCTAAAGTCGAAAATATTTCTTGCGCCATCAAACGGACAAAAGAGTGAAGCATAGCGGGCATATTCTTAACTGCAATGGGCTTTGAGGAAATTGAACATACGGCTGATCATGCCTTGAAGGTTTACGGCAAAGATCTCACGGAGCTGTTTATCAGTGCGGCTCAGGGGATGACATCCCTAATGACGGCAGATATATCCGACGTTTCAGCGGAAATTGCAAAAGCCGTTAAATTAGAGACGATCGATACAGAAAGCCTGCTTGTAGAATGGCTCAGTGAACTGGCTTACTGGGCTGAAGCTGAAATGCTGATTTTTAAGACATTCAACATTCATAAGCTAACCGCAAACGTTGTCGATGCCAGGGTCATTGGTGGCAGAGCGCCTGCATTGGACAAGCAAATTAAGGCGGTAACGTATCACAATTTAAATATTGTGAAGACCCACCAGGGTCTTGAGGCCATCATAACCTTCGATGTCTGATACAGGCATGCAATAAAACCTTTCAAAACCTTCGGGTTTTAGAATCAGGGGGCTAAAGTGGTTGCCAAGCATGATTTTAAACAGCTGGATGATCATTTGTTTGAAGTGCCGGCTGAATTCCGCGCCGACATGCGGGTACCGGCGCGCTTTTATTCCGATGCCGAATTGTTAAAAGGCATCATAACGGACAACAGCCTGCAACAGTTAATCAATACAGCGACGTTGCCTGGAGTTGTCAAATATGCCCTGGCCATGCCGGATATTCATCAGGGTTACGGGTTTCCCATTGGTGGCGTTGTGGCCACCAAGTTGCCGGATGGTGTTATCTCTCCGGGCGGCGTTGGATATGACATCAATTGCGGCGTGCGCCTGCTGGCCACCCATTTAGACCATGAAGAAATCCGTCCTTTTGTCGATGATCTGGCGACCGTTCTTTATGCCAACTGCCCCAGTGGGGTCGGCAAGGGGGGCAACATCAAACTGAAGGCCAAAGAACTTGATCAGGTCCTATCACAGGGTGCTCACTGGGCGGTTAAAAAGGGATTCGGTACTGAAACAGATCTGGAACGCACCGAGGAAGGCGGCTGCCTGGATGGTGCAAACCCGGAAAAAGTCAGTCCACGGGCCAAGGACCGTGGCCAAAAGCAGGTAGGGACGCTGGGCGCCGGCAACCATTTTATTGAGCTGGATATCGTCGATCAGGTTACGGACCCTGATGTGGCCCAGCGAATCGGCCTTTTTGAGGGACAAATTGCGATCCAAATCCACTGTGGATCACGTGGCCTGGGTCATCAGGTCTGCGGCGATTACGTCAAACGTTTTCAAAAAAATATTTCCCGCTACGGACTCAACCTGCCGGATCGGGAACTGGTTTGTGCCCCGCTCAGCAGCGCCGAAGGTCAGGACTACCTGGCTGCCATGAAGGCGGCTGCCAATTATGCCTTTGCCAACCGTCAAGTGCTGGCTGCCCACATTCGGCGCAGCTTCGAGCAGGTATTGGCCGGTAGGGTTTCAAATCATCATATCTTTCAGATTTATGATATTGCCCATAATATGGCCAAGGTTGAAACCCATCATATCGACGGCAAGCTCATGCAGCTGTGCGTTCATCGTAAGGGCGCCACTCGCGCCTTTGGGCCTGGATCAACCGAGCTGCCCTCGGTTTACCGTGACATCGGACAGCCGGTACTGGTGCCGGGCTCGATGGGTACCGCATCATGGGTTCTGGTTGGTACAGCGCAATCGATGGCGCAAACATTTGGATCCACCTGTCACGGGGCCGGCCGCACAATGAGCCGCAAAAAAGCCAGAAAAAGCATGCGGGGCATAACGTTGCGTGAAGAGCTCGAGGGTCGAGGCATCCACATCCGGGCAGGCAGCATGCCCGGCCTGGCCGAAGAGGCACCGGCCGCCTATAAAGATGTGGATCGGGTTGTTAATGTCGTGCACAGCGCGGGCATTGCCAAAAAGGTGGCGAGATTGAAGCCCATCGCTGTAATCAAGGGCTAGAATCGATTTTACAATTGCATCTAACGCCCAAGGGCTGTGTTAAAAACCGATTCAAAATGCTCGAATACTAATCCGCCGGAGGCGGACTCCACTTTTGAATCGGTTTTCGCCTTGCTTTGTTGAACACCTTAATGTTTTAGAATCAGGCGTGAAATCCCGCATTCATGCGGGGAACGTTATCTACTATTCTAAAATCGATTCTAATACCATATATAAAGATATAAAATTCCGCCTTATAGTCGTATATGTTGCTGCTGCAACCTATAAAAAAGAAGCGAATTCAAAGCTTATTGGCGCTTTGTCTGGTGCCCTGTAGCATGAAGCCGAACTCGGCTTGAGAATATAAAGACAAATTCGAGTAAATAAGGAGAACGTACCATGAGAGTACAAATGAAAAACATCCTTTGTGCCACGGACTTTTCCGATTTCTCCAATTATACCATACCTTATGGGGTGGCTTTGGCCAAAGAGTTCGAAGCCAAATTGTATATCTGTCATGTCATTGATTTATCTTCGATTGCTATTTATGGTGAGTTTCAGTTAAATCCGGTTGACCAGCAAAACCGAATCAAAAAACAGGCTGCTGAACAGCTCAATGAGATCATCGGAAAGCAGGCCGTACAATGGGAGCCTCTGATTACCGTCGGCCATGTCGCCGACGAAGTGTCACGACTGGTGGCAGAAAAAGAAATCGATCTGGTCATTACCGCCACACGCGGCCGTTCCGGTCTGAAGCGATTGATCTTGGGGTCGGTTACCGAACGATTGATGCGGGTGCTCACATGCCCCTTGTTGGTGGTTCACAGCCCCGAACATAAATTTGTGGACCCGGTCAATCAAACAATAACCCTCAAAAAGATCCTGGTCGGGTGCGATTTCTCACCTGATTCCGACCTGGCCTTTCAACACGCGGTCAGCCTGGCGCAGGAATTTGAGGCCGACCTTTATCTGGCTCACGTTATTGAGCCCTCCGCCTCCAGCGTACTACTAAAACCGGATAAAATGCTGAGTGAAGAAATCGAGCAAAAATTGCATCAGCGCTTAACCGATAAACTCATGGGCATGGTACCGGAGGACGCCCGCAACTGGTGCTCACCGGAAACGCTCATTTTAGCGGGTCAACCTTATGAAGCTCTGGGAAAATACGCCAAATCCAATGAAATGGATATGATTGTACTGGGGGTTCGCGGTCACGGATTGGTCAAAACGCTACTCCTGGGGTCAACCACAGACCGGGTGGCACGTCAAGCGCCCTGCCCGGTTCTTTCGGTGAGCACCAAAGCGCAAAGCGATTAAACTCAAAAGCCATCAAGAGGTAATTATGAGCCACTGCTTGTCGCAACAGGCTCAGGGCGGTTGATTAAAAATTCAAAAAGCTCGATGGATGCCTGATTGTCCCATTCCCTGGGACCCAGGGCCATACCTATAATCCTGCCCTTTTTATCCAGAAAAAAGGTCGTCGGCAGGGCATTGACTGCCAATCCGGATGCCACTTCCCCGTTAACATCTAGCAATGCGGTAAATGAGAGTTGCAGTTTTTCGAAAAACGATTTTACCTGCGTTTCGCTTTCCTTTAAATTCACGGCAATCATGGCAAAATCCTGATCCTTAAAACGGCGATGTAATTTTTCCATCGACGGCATCTCGACAACGCAAGTGGGACACCAGGTGGCCCAGAAATTAAGAAATACAATCTTGCCGCGAAATTCCGATAGACGCACAATATTGCCCAAAAGATCGCCAAGCTGGATCTCCAGAGGCGGTGTTGGATGGGGCATTTTAAGGATCCCCATGTTGCCAAACAGGCGTTCCAGCTCCTGTTCTGGAGAGCCGGCTACGGCAGCATACTGGGAATAAAAAAGATAAGACCCAATGCCGACAACCGTGACCAGTATAATTGACAGGACATAAAACTTATGTGAAAGCGTCTTTTTCATCATATCGATATAAGCGCTGGTTTAAGCCATTCGATCATTTTTGAATCAGAACCCTATTGTAAAAGCTCAATTTGCCAGATTCCTGCCAGACAACAGTTGATCTGCAACAATTTTTCCATCGGATACCCGTATCAAGCGGCGGGCATATTGGGCGCATGCCTTACTGTGGGTGACCATGATAATGGTCATACCATCGCTGTTAAATTTTTGAAGCAATTTCATGATATCCGCTGACGTTTTGCTGTCCAGATTACCGGTGGGCTCGTCTGCCAATAGAACCGGTGGTTCGTTGACAATCGCCCGTGCAATCGCCACGCGCTCTTTTTCGCCGCCGGAAATCTGGTTCGGCAAACGCGCCGCTTTATCCAACAGGCCTACCTGCGAAAGCGCGCTTTCGACCATCTCCTGTTTTTGTTTGCGGCTTTTTTTCACGATGGTCAACGGGAGCATGACATTTTCAGAGACCGTCAGGTAGGGCACCAAGTAAAAATCCTGAAAGATAAAACCCAGAAACTCCCGTCGAAAGTCCGTCTGTTGTTCCGAGCTGAGGCTGTATATGTCAATTTCATCCACCACAAACGTTCCTGAAGTGGGAGCGTTCATGGCCCCCATGATGGACAGCAGTGTCGATTTACCGGCACCGGATTCACCCATCAGGCCGACAAATTCGCCTGCTTCAATTTGAAAACTGATATCACTGACCGCGGAAACCGCTGCATCACCGCGGCCGTATGTTTTGATAAGATTCTCTGCTGTCATATAACTCATAGGTTATAGCTCTCCTTGATATGCCTAAAGTGTGAAGTGCCTAAAATGCCTAAAATTGTGGATTTCAATCCATCTTAATTTTAGCTCATTTTAGATCATTTGCTGATTAAGATTAAAGCGCATCCTAGCTATAGTATCGCTCAAAAGTTACTGTCTATATAATTTTTACAGCGTCCTAAGGGCTTCACCGGGGTCCAAGCGAGCCGCCATGACTGCCGGATAAGTGCTTGAGACCAAACCAATCAGCAGTGCCAGGGCCAAAGCACCGACCGCCAATTCAACGTTAAAGGGCACAATTCCAGAATGCCCATCAATAAGGAAATGAACCGCAATCTTGGTGCTCCCCCAGCCCAGAAGATAGCCCATTATGCCGGCCAGTCCCGATAAAATCGCCGCTTCCAGAAAGACAATTTTCATGACATGGCGTTTACGGAAACCAATGGCCCTGAAAATACCAATCTCATCGGTACGCTCTCTGACGCTGCTCATCATGGTGACCAGTACCACCAGACTGCCAATCAGCAGGATCACACCGGATATGCCAAATGAGAATTTCTTAAACTGCCCCAGTGTTTGCATGCGGCCTTTGACCACCTGTTGAATAGCCATGACCTTGGCACCCGGCAGGGCATTTGAGATCTGCCTGACCATATCATCGATCGGGCAGTCATGGCATAAAGCGGCCACCTCGGCCATCGAAACCCGCCCGCTTTTATCAAACAGTGACTGGGCGGTGCTCAATCGCGCAAACACCAACTGGTCATCCTGGGAGCCGGTAGGCTGCAATATACCGGACACTTCAAAATCGCGACCCTTGATGTTTAAGCGGCCGCCGGTGTTTAATTTCAGGATGCGAGCGGCCTCGGCACCTAAAATGACGTTGCTTTCGCCTGGTAGTTGACCTTGCAGTTGCCACCAGGGCTTAAGAATTGCAGATGCCTTAAAATCGACACCCGCCAGCAGAACCTTATGCGAATTAATGTCCACCACTCCCAGCACCAGCGGCCCCAGGGCAGCGATATTGCGGGCATTTTTTATGGAGCTCACCTGGGCCAGCTCTGCTTCGCGGATTTCCTGCATTTCAAAAGACACCCCGCCCAGAGAAAGCCCGCCGTAGGTAAGGGTTAAATTCTCGGTCCGGGGCACGATTAAAATATTGGCGCCGTACTTTTCCAGTTTATGATTGATGTCGCTGGTCATCGCTTCAATGTAGCTGATGATGCCGACAACCGTTGAAACACCAATGACCAACCCGGCCAGAACAAAGAATGCTTTTCCTTTGCGCCGGATCAAGTTCTTTATGGAGATCTGTTTTAGTGTCATCGTTTCCTCTAAATTAGACTTTGTCTGAAATTAATTATGACAATTTTCCTGGCAACATGCCCACAAACACGCATCGCGCAATTGCGCTTATCGATTTTTTTATCTTTGCGCCCCACGCCCGCCATGCGAGCAAGGCGAGGCGGGCAGGTTTGCGCGTGGTCACTTTTTTCCGTCAAGCCTATACTTTACCTGAGAAGTTAAAATACTGTCGACCCTCCAGGATATCCTTGACTTCGATGATGACCTCGTCATTTTCGACGCGACGATTCAACGGGGCCGGATTGCAGCCGCCCTTGACTTCATTAACCAGGACTGAAGCAAACTTTCGTCCGCAGTTGCGGCAGACCATATGATCGCCTTCCTGATAATATCCTTTGCCTGCCGGCCAGCAGACATCACAGGCATCAAAAGCTGCCCGAATAACACCATCAGAGCTTTTTAGGACAAAGTATTTAATTTTAAATTCACCAGCCACATGCTCAAAATGACGCGCCTTGCCGTCGGCAAACAGGTTAGCCGGCATACTGACCTGGGTGACGCTATTTTCAGACGTGACGCCGGCGGCCACCGGTGAGGTTTGTGACCGATCATAGGTGGCATAGAAAATGCCGCCAGCTATGATAAGAACCGAGCAGGCTACTGCAGCCAACATCGGCAAACGCCCTTTTTTCTCAGCGCTCAGAACTGCTTCTTTTTTGGCCTGTCGCTTTTCCTGAGTTATTTTTGTGTTCCGCTTTTTCGAAGATGATAAATTTTTTCTACTTTTTTTAGACATCAGTTGTCTCTCCTTTATCAATTTGAGTTCAGAATATTCACATTTCATTCCGCATAGACATCTGTCTACCGTCAGTAATCAGATAAATGTCGGGATTTATGAAAGTGGGCGCTTTAAGGGACTTTTGGTTTGTTGGCCGCGGCTAAGACAGCGCGGTGCTACCTTGATCCAGTCTGCAGCGATTGCATGGGAAAACGCCTGTCTAGAAACGGCGTAAGGTCAAACCAACTGGAAAAAGAGCCCTCTGAAAGTGGGATTCAACACAAAATAGAGAGGGTGCGCAGATAGATGGGTGGGTCCTTATGAAATTCTGCGGCAATCGTGTGTAAGCCCGCTGGCATTGATCGGATGTGATCAGAATCGGTGACACTTGAGGCTATCCCCATACCGATCAAATTTTCGGATGCCGTTGGGTGACTGGCAATTGAACACTCGGGAATCTCAACCTGCGGGGCAGTGTTCATTTCACACGGGCTTTGTTCGCCCCCTGAACAGCAGTCGGGTACTCGCAGGTGGGTCGAACCCATGGTGGCATGCGGATGGTCCTTGGCCATCTCACGCATGCATCTGACGGCGCAATCAGAATAGCCGGAAGCGCCGGATATAAGCACCGTAAGGGTCAACACACATGTTAATATTATGGCAATGAGTTTTTTCATCATTCAACTACTATCCCTACTATTTTAGTATGATATAGAAGTGCTATTTTTCTGTCAAGTGGAATTTTATAACGCCGGGTTGCAGGCAGTTCTGGCAAGCCGGCGGATCCCGAAACATCCTGAATTTTTTTCATATATTGAATTGGTTCAGGTTAAGATTCTTTACAAAAGATGAGATCATACGTATATTGGCAAATTAATCGTGGTCACGGGTTTTCGTCTTAATCGTCGCCCATACAGGATCGCTTCTCGCGGGTGGTTTCAATTCTTAATATAATGAAAGGATAAAAAATGAGTTACGATTTTAATGCAGACGAGGTTTTTGAAATGGCCGAGCAAATGGAACGCAATGGTGCCCAATTTTATCGTGATGCTGCGGAAAAAACTGCGGATCCGTCAAACAAAGAGATGTTACTGGGCCTTTCAAAAATGGAAGAGGCCCATGAAAAAATGTTTGAGTCCATGCGCACCGAACTCTCGTCAGCTGAAAAAGCCGCAACGGTTTTTGATCCGTCTGGTGAGGCCTCTCTCTATCTGAAAGCCCTGGTTGACAGCCGTGTCTTTTTCGAAAAGGAAATTGATGTCACTTCCATGGTGGAAATCCTCAAATCGGCCATCGAAGCCGAAAAAGACTCCATTGTGTTTTACCTGGGAATGAAAGCGGCGGTGCCCAAAGATATGGGAAGGACTCGCATCGAGGCCATCATCAAAGAAGAAATGGGCCATATCCAGTTGCTGACCAAGCATCTGGTTGCAGCAGCCCCTTAAACAATCTGCAAAACCATGAATTGCAGCGCATTGAGTTTAAGCAGGAGATATCCGGCCTACGAACAAGGGAAGGGTTTGTCAGTCAAAATCTTTTTGGTATTCGGCCAGGTCTTCGATCCCCTCGCGATCCAACAGTATTATTTTCGGGCCCTCAACGCGAATTAATTTTTGAGTGGACAATTTGGCAAAGATTCGCGAGAGCGTTTCAGGAATAGTGCCCAAAAGGCTGGCCAGCTGGCCTTTGGATACATTTAGTGTGACGGCGTCTTGGGTACCCTGCTCTTCAGCCAGGTAAATCAGGTAGGAGGCCAAACGCGCGGGGATTTCTTTAAGAGAAAGGTTTTCGATTTGGGCTGCAAATTGACGCAGCTTTTTCGACATAATCCCAAGCAGATTCAAAGCCAAAGAGGTATGAGAGGTCACCAGGTCTACGAAAGCGCTTCTGGCAAAAAGAAGCAGATGCGTCTTGGCAAGGGCTTGTGCATTGGCCGGCATTTGCTGCCCAGTAAAAACCGTAACCTCCCCAAATGATTGCCCAGCTTCAAAGATGTGCAGAATCTGCTCTTTGCCTTCCGATGAAACCTTGTAAATTTTGACCCGGCCATCAACGATCACAAAGAATCCGGTAGTCTTATCTCCTTCTGAAAATATTGTCTGACCTTTGTTAAATCGCTTTTCAATCGCAATCTGCCGGATGGCTTCTAACTGCTCAGCAGGCAGACCGTTGAACAAGGGGATCGCCGAAATAAGATCTAGAATATTTTCCATATCTTCTTTTGCATCCATTTTTGATCAATGTCAAGGGTTGCAGAGGTTCAAAGAATCAAAGGTGTGCGTGCTTATTAGAAAGTTAAAAGATGTTCTCCATATCATACAAAACCATACGGTTATAGCAAGGCCCGTTTGATACACGGCGCGATGCACATCGTAAAAAAATATAAAAACAAAGATTTTTTTATCTTGATTTAAGTCAATGCCATCATCATCTTAATATTTTATTGTTTACGAAAACTGGCCATCCGTAAAAGCACAACCCGAGGCCACAACGCGATAAGAATAGGAAACATATCATGAAATGCCCTGGACAAGATACCTTGTACTGGAAACCGGGCGCCATCTTTGAAACCAAGTGCCCGAAATGCAGCGCTACGGTTGAGTTTTTTAAAGACGATACCACACGCAAATGTGATAAATGCGGTCACCGTTTCGTTAATCCGGAAATGGATTTTGGCTGCGCGGCCTACTGTCAGTACGCCGAGCAATGTATCGGGGATTTACCTCCGGAGCTTATCGCCCAGAAAGAAGACCTGCTCAAAGATCGCGTGGCGATTGAAATGAAACGCTACTTTAAAAGTGATTTTAAACGCATTGCACACGCCGGTCGGGTGGCCCGTTACGCCGAACGGATCGGTAAAAAGGAAAAAGGAAGTTTGGCCGTCATATTGCCGGCAGCCTACTTACATGACATCGGCATTCATGAAGCCGAACGAAAACACGGCAGCACGGCGGCGGAGTTTCAGGAGGCAGAAGGACCACCCATTGCCAGATCCATATTGGAAAAGCTGGGCGCCAAAGAAGAATTAATTCTGGAAATCTGCGATGTCATCGGACACCATCACCATCCGCGGTCCGATGACAGTCTGAATTTCAAAGTGGTCTATGATGCCGACCTGCTTGAAAATTTGGATGAAAAACAAAAAAAAGCACCCCGCCCCAAGGAAGAATTGGAGGATCTTATTGAGCGCTCGTTTCTGACCGATGCCGGGCGAGACGCCGCCCGAGAGATGCTGCTGGATAGATAAAAGAGCTATCCTTTTGCATGGACAAGGACCTGATAAAAAAATCGCTGATGTTTTGGAGCAATCATAAATAGTCCATTTTCAAAATCACAATAAGAGGAGCAACCCATGAAAACCGTGCGAAAAATTATCGAAATTGATGAAGAACTTTGTGACGGATGCGGCAACTGTGTCCCATCTTGTGCCGAGGGCGCGCTGCAAATCATAGACGGCAAGGCCCGCGTTATTGCTGATATGTATTGTGACGGCCTGGGCGCCTGTCTGGGCGAATGTCCTCTGGGCGCTCTTAAAATCATCGAACGCGAAGCCGATGAATTCGATGAAGAGGCTGTAGAAGAGCTACTTGCGAAAAAAAAGCAAGAAGAGGTTGATCAGCCGACACCGGCTTTTTCAGGCGGATGTCCGTCGGCCCGCATGCAGGCATTCGATACGCCGCAGCCGTTAGCCGCCGCGCCTCAAGGAGATCTATCAGCCGCAGATGCAGCCGAATTAGAGCAATCAGCCCTTTCGCATTGGCCGGTCCAAATCATGCTCGTTCCTCCGACGGCCCCATTTTTAAAAGGAGCTGATTTGCTGGTTCTAGCAGATTGCGTCCCGGTGGCATTTCCGACTGTGCACCGTGATTTCATCAAAGGCAAAGCCGTGCTGATGGGCTGTCCCAAGCTGGATAACGCCGAATTTTACATCGAAAAATTTGCCCAGATTTGCAAAGAATCTGGCATCAAAAAAATTACCACCGTCATCATGGAAGTGCCTTGTTGTGGCGGGCTACCCATGATTGTGAAAAAAGGGATGGAAATGTCCGGTGTGAATATCCCCATGGAACAGGTCGTCATCAGCACACGCGGTCAGATTCTTGATCGCAGACAGGTGGTGGCGGCCTGATGCCATTTTTATTTTAGCTCAAGCCGATCGGGCGGGGATAAACCCCGCCCCTACCCCTGATTTCCGTCTTTCAACCTCTGTCCTCTGCTTGCCGCGGCGTCTTGTGGGGTCGAAGCCCTAAGCTTGAAAAAGCGAAGACGTGTCATCTGTCCTCTGCTTGCCCCGGCGAAGCTCGCTAGAGCGAAGACGGGTCACCTGTTTTCTGACCTCTGTATTACGTGTTTCGGGTTGCGGGTTGCATGGTCGATCTTCCGTCATCAAACCTATGAGCCATTTGAACTCTGACCTCTGACTTCTGACCTTTGTCTTCTGTCCTCTGACTTCTGTCACCTGTCTTATGAGACATTTATGTTTCAAAAATTATTCTGAGACCATATTGCAATGTCATTTTTATTGTGATATCCAGACATTATCTTTGCAAGGCCCTGATATTCCGTGAAATCATGTTCGTTGCATGTATCGCAATGATATCAACAGCATAAGTGCTTGACAGGTGAGCGATGATCGATATTTTTGACTAACCTTATAAATTCGCTCATTTAGCCCACATCGCCCGGAAAGGGGATCCGGGACTTTCTCCTGGCACAGAATTTGAATTTTTACCAGAACAGCTCAAACAATCGTTAATCTTTCTATTCTAAGGAAAATTAAGCCTTCAATTCCAGCCCGGGAGAAAATTCAGTGAAACCTTGTAATGTGCATATCATAAGGACGTTAAGTCTAGTGGAGGAAATGATGGCCCTGGCTGATCAGGGCGATGCCGATCGTGAGGACAATGGGTGCGGTATTCTCTATGGCGTTTTAAGGGATTCGGCCTACAAACTAAAAAAACTAGCTGAGGAAGAAAAGCAGAACCATATTATCAAAGGGTGGTGGCAAGAACGATCATAAACCAATTTAGGGGCTGAAATATCAATTTATCAGAAAAGATCACGGAGGCATACACATGGCAAACTTAAAGGGGACCCAAACCGAAAAAAACATTCTGACCGCTTTCGCCGGTGAATCCCAGGCTCGCAACCGCTATACTTACTTTGCCAGCCAGGCGAAAAAAGACGGCTATGTGCAGATAGCGGAAATTTTTACCGAGACCGCCAATCAGGAAAAAGAGCACGCCAAAAGGCTGTTTAAACTATTGGAAGGCGGTGAAGTTGAGGT
Organism: Desulfobacterales bacterium; assembly: GCA_030066985.1. Taxonomy (NCBI): domain Bacteria; kingdom Pseudomonadati; phylum Thermodesulfobacteriota; class Desulfobacteria; order Desulfobacterales; species Desulfobacterales bacterium. Next base: position 7,357 of record JASJAN010000052.1, on the reverse strand, counting down.
AGCGGCAGCATTTCCCGCCGGCGTCATTGGCACCACATTGGATAATTTAAAAGAAGCCGCCGGTGGCGAAAATTATGAATATACGCAAATGTATCCCGGGTTCGCAAAAATAGCCATTGAAGAGGGCTTTGAAGAAATTGCTGAGATCTTTAACGCCATTGCTGTGGCTGAAAAGCAGCATGAAAAACGGTATTTGGCGCTGGCGACCAATATTGAAAACGGCACTGTTTTTAAAAGAGAACAATCGGTGGTCTGGCGTTGCCGCAATTGTGGATATTTGCATGAAGGCGACGAGGCACTGGACGAATGCCCGGCATGTGTGCATCCAAGGGCGCATTTCGAGCTACTCGGCGAAAATTATTAAACTTGCATCTAAGACGCATCTATTGTCCGCTGGCTGTGTTATAAACCGTTTTGAAATACTCGCGTACTATCGTGTACGCTCCGTTTTCAAAACGGTTTACGCCTTGCCAGCGAACAAAATCTAAGCTTTAAATGCAAGTTTAAGTAATATCTTGAACTAGCCTGTTCAGGCGCTATTTTTAAAATATAATAGTAGATTTTTCCCTATTTTAACGGGCGCAACGGGCTCAACTGGCCAACCGGCCAACCTGATAAAACACAAAAGGAGGATCAAATGGCAGAAAGACTGGAAGTTTATAAATGCGAGGCCTGCGGTAATATTGTTGAGGTGCTGCACGGCGGCGCCGGGGAATTGGTGTGCTGCGGACAGCCCATGGAAAAACTGGTTGAGAACACGGTCGATGCCGCTAAAGAAAAACACGTTCCCGTTATCGAAAAAGTTGACGGCGGTGTGAAGGTAAAAGTCGGTGACGTCGCGCATCCGATGGAAGACAAACACTATATTGAATGGATTGAGATTATTACAGACGGCAAAACTGATCGCCAGTTTTTAAATCCCGGAGACGCGCCCGAAGCAGAATTTAATGTGGCTTCCGAAAATGTGACTGCCCGTGAATATTGCAATCTACACGGTCTTTGGAAAGGATAGGTAACATGTTATCAGACAAAATGCAAAAAGCGCTCAGTGGTCAGATGAATGCAGAGCTCTATTCTTCCTACCTGTATCTGTCAATGAATGCTTATTTTAAGTCCGTTAATCTGGATGGCTTTGCCAACTGGATGTATTACCAAGCCCAGGAGGAATTAGAGCATGCCATGAAATTTTACGATTTCATCAACCAGCGGGGTGGCCGGGTTCAATTGGCCCAGATCGAAGCACCACCCTCTGATTGGAATTCACCGTTGGCTGTTTTTGAGGATACCCTGGCGCATGAGCAGAAGGTTACGGGCTTGATCAACGATTTGGTCGAAGTCGCCAATGAAGAGCGCGATCATGCCTCTCAGATATTTCTGCAATGGTTTGTATCAGAACAGGTTGAAGAAGAAGATAGCGTTGGCGGTGTTTTGGAGCAGCTCAAATTAATGGGAGAGGCCAAAGGCGGCCTATTTATGATGGACCGTGAAATGGCCAAGCGCCGCCCATCTGAAGGTGGCGAAGAATAATGTTAGCAACAGGATCGTCGACCTAAGACATTTAAAAGGAGAAATCAAAATGCCCAGTTGGAAATGCTCAAATTGTGGGTATACTTTTGACGCAGAGGCCCACCCCAATGAATGTCCATCCTGCCACGAAAAATGCGAATTTTTGGACAATACCTGCTATACACCGGATTGTGAAGCAGAAGGCACTGACAATCGAATTGCCGAGCCCAAAAAATAACTTTATTCTGGCTTAAAATGGCGGTTTATGTAAACTTTCTACTTGTTTGCGTGCGTCATTGGGAGAAGAACTATGGCTAAAGCCCTCATCGTATATGCCACCCGAACGGGAGAAACTCAGCGAATTGCTGATCTGATTGCGGAAGGTATTCGATTTTCCGGCCATGAGGCCGAGGTGGTCGAATCCAAAGCCCTTAACAAAGAAGCCGACCTTGAAGGTTATGATGCCTACGCGTTTGGGTCATCTACCTATCATGGCGAAATGATTCAGGCCATGAAAACCTTTTTGTTTTTAGCTGAAAAAGCAAATCTTGAAGGCAAGGTCGGCGGCGCTTTCGGATCCTTTGGTTGGAGCGGTGAAGCCAATGATCGCATTTTCGACACGATGAAACACATCCTTAAAATGGATATGGTTGGAGACACCCTGCGCCTGAAATCAAGCTCCCTGGAAGGGGGTATGCAAATGGCTCAGGATTACGGGCGGGAAATCGCGAAAAAACTCGGATAGCAACATATTCTGAATTTAACGGAGGTAATTATGGCAGACACTACATCCACACCACAACATTGTCCTGGATATGCAAACTTTAAAACGCTTAAATCATTCATCTGCAAATGCCCAAAATGCGGTGAAGCCAAAGAAATATTTTCAGACGAATTTGACCGGCCGCATACTTGCGGCGCCTGCAACGAGCCGATTGATTTTGCAGAATGTGAACTGGAAGGCGAAGGCAAAAGCATTTCTCCGCGCTGATAAATCTTGATGACCTGCCTTCGATGAATACCAGTTTGTCAGCAAGACAGGATAATTCTGGCCAGATGGCCGGCAGACCGGTAGGCCTTTATCTGATGATGGTTGCAACCTGCATTCAATCTTAGCTGTGGAAAATGTAAAGTTGAATCGGAGATCCTTGATGACAATTCGAATATGCCTGCCGCTGGTTTCGGCAATGTTGGTGTTTGCTGCGGTTTCCATTGCTCTGAGCGACGCGCCAGTAGAAAACAAGGGGGCTGCTGAAATCACGCTTCCTGGAGGCACGCGCGGCCCTGTGCCATTCCCTCATCATCAACATCAAGACAATCTGGTTGACTGCCAAATCTGTCATGCCCTATATCCTCAAAAAACGGGTATTATTGAGGAGCTAAAAGCAGCAGGCACTCTAAAGAAGAAGCAGGTGATGAACAAGCAATGCACCAAATGCCACAAGCAAAAGAAAAAGGAAGGTCTAAAATCAGGTCCTACCACATGCGCTAAATGCCATATTAAAGAAAAGAAATAAATTATGCTGGTACTTGGCTTTCAGGGAAGCCCCCGTAGAAAAGGAAATACTTCATATTTGCTAACCGCTTTTATGCAGGCAGCCGAAAAACTGGGCGCCCAAACCCACATCGTTGAAGTCACCCGCAAGGAAATCATCCCATGCAAGGAGCTCGTGGTCTGTGAAAATAAGGGATATTGCCCTATTGACGACGATGTCAAAAGCGAAATTTACCCATTGATCCGGCAGGCGGAGGTCGTGGTGTTGGCCACACCCATTTTCTTTTTCAATATGACTGCCCAGCTCAAAGCGGTGGTTGATCGCTGTCAGTTGTTCTGGGCACGAAAGTATCGATTCAAACTAGCCGATCCCGCACACAAGACCAAGCGCGGCTATTTGCTTTCAGTTGGCGCCAGCAAAGGAAAAAGCTTGTTTGATGGGCTTAAATTGTCCGCCAAATATTTTTTTGATGCCATTGACGCGCATTTTGACGGCAGTCTGACTTACCGCGAGATCGAAGGCCCCAAAGACATGTCCCGCCATCCGACAGTGACAGCGGATGTTGAAAAAGCGGCCGCCGATCTGATTGGACCTCTGATGGGCCGAAAAAAAATATTATTCGCCTGCCGCGAAAATGCCTGCCGCAGCCAGATAGCCAGTGCCTTCGCCCAATCTTTAGCCGGGGATAAAATCGAAGCGCTGACCGGCGGCAGCCAACCGGCTGAAAAAGTAAATCCGGATATGGTCAAGGTCATGATGGAAAAAGGCCTTGATTTGGCCTACCGTATTCCGCAGAGCATTGAATCCGCCATATCAGACACCCCCCCGGAAATTATCGTTACCATGGGATGTGGTGAAGAATGTCCGCTTGTACCCGGAGCGCAGATGCTGGATTGGGATCTGGCGGACCCGGCCGGCAAGCCGCTTGATTTTATGCGTCAGACCCGCGATGAAATCGAAAACAGAGTCAAGTCTCTATTGGATGAGTTAATTTAGAAAATCATAACCGACTTGGGAAAACACCACGAAGAGCACGAAGCACACGAAGAATAAATTTTGTTTTTGTCCAAACCTTCTTGAACTTCGTGTCCTTCGTGGTGAATTCACAAATTTAAGGCTTTCAAAGGTCTAATCTGAGTAGGAGGATGGATGGCCGAACCCCATGAGATGTATCAATGCCAGACAGTGAATTGCGGATATATTTATGATCCCGACCGTGGTGACCGCAAGGGCAAAATTCCCAAAGGCACTGCATTTGACGATCTGCCGGATGACTGGAAATGTCCGGTCTGCGGCGCCAGCAAAAAAATGTTTAAGCCATTAGGCTAATCCAAATTTTAAAGATGGCAGAATTCATTTCAAAACTCCTTTTGTGTTGGTTTGCGGCTTTTGAAAAGCGCTAAACTCGTTTCGCTAAATCTTAAAAACTCGGGCTATCGCCCTCAGGCAGTTCAAGATTTCGCGCTCCACTTCATTAAGCGCTTGTAAACAAAAGGCCGCAAAATAAACTTCAAAAGGGTTTTGAAATCTATTCTAATAAAAATAGTCTTGAAACTGTCAATAGAACAGGTTAGAAAAATTGGGGCATCAGAAAAGCCGGTTTTAGAAAATAACCTCGGCACGACCAACACATTAACACAAGGAGGGCAATAATGGACAGGTATGTATGCACGATCTGCGGGTATGTTTACGATCCGGAACAAGGGGATCCGGATAATGGAGTGGCTGCTGGCACCAAATGGGATGATGTGCCGGATGATTGGGAATGCCCGGTATGCGGCGCTTCCAAGGCTGATTTTGAAAAGGAATAAATAAACAGTATTTATCAAACGATTTGATAAAAGCCAATTCGATGCCCTTTTAGGCCGGCGAATGTGCGCGGATTAAAAGGGCATCAATTGTTTTGGCAGCGGGTGCTAAGGGTCGCATAAGCGGTTGTTTAGACCTTTAGCGCAGGTTGCGCCGGCTTTAAATGTGTTTACATTATTTCCTGCTAAAAAATGTTGGATTTAAATACGGAAAAGCTACAGAATAACGGGAGAGGGATATGGAACCATTAGAAATTGCACCCGGAGTATACGACGTGGGTGTTATCGACTGGAATATAAGAGATTTCCATGGGTATTCGACCGACCTGGGAACGACCTATAATTCATTTTTAATCGTCGATGACAAGATCGCATTGCTCGATACCGTCAAAAAGGAGTTTGCAGATCAGCTGCTGGCCAATATTTCCGCCGTCGTTGACCCTAAAAATATTGACTATGTGATCAGCAATCACACCGAGCTGGACCACTCCGGCGGCTTGGCCCGGGTCATGCATCGGGTGGGTGAAGACAAACCATTGTACTGCTCCAAAATGGGCCATAAGAATTTACCGCGCCACTTTACGCGCAACTGGAATTACCAGCCTGTCGAGACCGGCCAAGAGTTGAGCCTTGGCAAAAAAACATTGAACTTTCTGGAAACCCGTATGGTTCATTGGCCGGACAGTATGTTTACCTATCTCAAAGAAGACAAAATTCTTTTTTCAAGTGATGGATTCGGCCAGCACTTTGCCGGCCCCGAACGGTTCGACGATCAGATCGGGGATGCGATTATGCATCATGCCAAAAAATACTTTGCCAATATTTTGTTGCTGTATGTCCCCTTGATTCAGAAGTATCTTAAGAACATCATTGAATCCGGCATGGAATTCAAGATGATTTGCCCCGACCACGGGATCATCTGGCGCCAGAATCCGGCCAAAATCCTTGAAGCTTACGTTCGCTGGTGTCAGCAGGTTCCTAAGAAAAAGGCCGTGGTCATCTACGATACCATGTGGCACAGCACCGAAAAAATGGCTGAGGCCATTGCTACCGGCATTAATAAAGAAGGGGTTCCGACCAAGCCTTTACATCTTAGAAAATGGCACCGCAGTGAAGTGATGACCGAGGTTTTTGATGCCAAGGCGGTTGTCGTCGGCGGTCCGACCTTGAACAATGGGTTGTTTCCATCATTGGCCGATTTTCTATGTTACATGAAAGGGCTGAAACCACTGAATAAAATCGGGGCCGCTTTTGGCTCCTACGGCTGGAGTGGTGAATCTACCAAGATCATTGCCAAGGAGCTCAAAGGTATGAAATTTGATATGATCGATTCGGGCCTAAAAATACAATACGTTCCTGACAAAGAAGGCCTTGAACAATGTTACGAATATGGCCGCACAATCGGAAAAGCGGTTAATGAATAAAATGAAAGTACCTGTGGTTGAGCTCAGTGAATGTATCGTCTGTGGTGTCTGTGTAGAAACATGCCCTGAGGTATTTCGTTTAAATGATGCCGGTTATATTGAGGTGATTGACATGGATGCTTATCCTGAATCGGAAGTCAATGACGCCATAAAGTATTGCCCGGTAGATTGTATATATTTGGTCTCGTAATGCATTTAAACATCCACAAGTCATTCCGTCCATCCACTGTCGGTGGTCTATTAGCTAATCAAGTTCACCACGAAGAACACGAAGATGCACGAAGTTCGATATTAAAATTTTTGATTTTCTTTCTTCGCGTCCTTCGTGAACTTCGTAGTAAAACCAAACAAGGCAATCATCCTGATAGACTATTATGATATGAAACAACACAAAATGACCGGTCGTCAGCTTAAAAAAAAGATAGAAATACTGCTGATGCGGGAAGACTTTGAAAGAGGATTGGCAGAGGTGGTCGCTATACCGGGCCGAAAAGCCGTCAACCCTCTTTTTTCGTTTTTGTGCAGCACAGATGATATCTTAAAATGGCGGTCGGTAAGCGCCATGGGTGAGGTGGTCCACCGGCTGGCTGGATCCGACATTGAGTCTGCGAGGGTAATCATGCGGCGTTTAATGTGGCACCTCAACGATGAATCCGGCGGTATTGGCTGGGGATGTCCGGAGGCCATGGGAGAGATCATGGCGCTCAATGAACAATTAGCTGATGAATTCTGGTGTATACTCATATCCTATGCTCAACCCGAAGGAAACTTTCTTGAGCATCCAACCTTGCAACGGGGGCTTTTGTGGGGAATCGGCCGATTGGCGCACGCACGACCGCAGCTTTTAAGGGGCTCAGCGGATTATCTGCAACTATTTCTGCAAGCCGACGATCCCCATTTGCGGGGCCTGGCCGCCTGGGCAGCAGGTGCGTTGCGCCAAAAAGAACATACGGATCTGCTTGAAACGTTAGCAAGCGATAAGCAAAATTTAAGCATCTTTCTTGACCGACAACTCAGATTGCGCTCGGTGGCCGAACTGGCAAGGGCTGCGCTTCAAAATACACCTGCATCATAGCCCACCGTCTACTGCAAGCGCTCAGACCTGCTTGTAAACCCAAAAATC